>NZ_JASCAN010000006.1:0-237320 GCF_029967775.1 Enterobacter sp. V89_11
CCGTTGTTCCGTGTCAGTGGAGGCGCATTATAGGGAGTTATTCTGAAGTGACAAGAGGAAATTCAAAAAAAGTTTCTGTCCGTGTTTTTTTTCACCAACAGGGGTGAAATCAAGCTACAAATTGTTCTATTTGATGTATCTGCAACCACAATAACACCCGAGGTGGCATAATTATCAGCATGAATCTTTAAGGAATAAACGCGATGCCATTAAGCGCACAACAACTGGCTGCCCAAAAAAACCTGTCGTATGTGCTGGCAGAAAAACTGGCTCAGCTGATTTTAGCGGGTAAATATGCCCCGGGGAGCATCCTGCCGGGTGAAATGGAGTTGGGTGAGCAGTTTGGGGTGAGCCGTACCGCCGTTCGCGAAGCGGTGAAAACCTTAACGGCAAAAGGAATGGTGCTTCCGCGTCCTCGCATTGGTACGCGTGTGATGCCACAGAGCAACTGGAACTTCCTCGATCAGGAACTGCTCTCATGGTGGATGACGGAAGATAACTTTCATCAGGTCGTCGATCACTTCCTGGTGATGCGCAGCAGCCTTGAACCTCAGGCCTGCCTCCTTGCCGCCACGCTCGGGACGGCAGAACAGAAAGCGCAGCTCAATGCCCTGATGGAAGAGATGGTGTTCCTGAAAAAACACTTCAACCGCGAACGCTGGATTGAGGTCGATATGGCCTGGCATGAACACATCTATATGATGAGCGCCAATCCGTTCCTGACATCCTTTGCCTCTTTATTCCATTCGGTATACCACACCTACTTTACCTCTATTACACAAGACGAAGTGGTAAAGCTGGATTTGCACCAGGCGATTGTTGATGCCATTCAGGAGAGCGACGGGCAGCGAGCCCAGGATGCATGCCAGGCATTGCTGGCCGCGCCAACCCACCAGCAGGTACATAAATGAGAGAGAAAAAAGCGCGCAGCATGGCCGGATTGCCGTGGATTGCAGCCATGGCGTTCTTTATGCAGGCACTGGATGCCACCATCCTCAACACAGCGCTACCCGCGATTGCACAAAGTCTTAACCGATCCCCGCTGGCGATGCAGTCCGCCATCATCAGTTATACCCTGACTGTCGCGATGCTCATTCCGGTGAGCGGCTGGCTGGCTGACCGCTTCGGCACCCGCAAAATATTCATGCTGGCCGTGACGCTCTTTACGCTCGGCTCTTTGGCCTGTGCGCTGTCAACGTCTCTTACAGAGCTGGTCATCTTCCGTGTTCTTCAGGGCGTTGGCGGGGCGATGATGATGCCCGTGGCACGTCTGGCGTTACTGCGCGCCTATCCGCGCAGCGAACTGCTTCCTGTGCTCAACTTCGTCACGATGCCCGGCCTGGTCGGCCCCATACTGGGTCCGGTTCTCGGCGGGGTATTCGTCACCTGGGCAAGCTGGCACTGGATCTTCCTGATTAATATTCCCATTGGCGTCGCGGGGCTGCTTTATGCCCGCAAATATATGCCGAACTTCACCACCCCAAGACGCCGTTTCGATATGCGTGGTTTTTTCCTGTTTGGCCTGAGCCTGGTGCTCTTCTCCAGTGGGATGGAGCTGTTTGGTGAGAAAATCGTGGCGACATGGATTGCACTCTCCGTCATCCTCGGCGGTATTTTGCTGTTCCTTCTTTATATACGTCATGCACGCCATCACCCGACGCCGTTAATTTCTCTGTCGCTGTTTAACACCCGAACGTTTTCCGTGGGGATTGCGGGCAACATTGCCTCACGCCTGGGGACGGGCTGCGTGCCGTTCCTGATGCCACTGATGCTGCAGGTGGGTTTCGGCTACCCGGCTCTGATTGCCGGTTGCATGATGGCCCCCACGGCGATGGGCTCTATTCTGGCCAAATCAACCGTCACGCAGGTGTTGCGCTGGTTTGGCTATCGTAAGACGCTGGTAGGTGTAACGGTCTTTATCGGGCTGATGATCGCGCAGTTCTCCCTGCAATCCGCCTCTTTACCGGTCTGGATGCTGATCCTGCCCCTGTTTGTGCTGGGAATGGCCATGTCGACACAGTTCACGTCGATGAACACCATCACCCTCGCCGACCTGACCGACGATAACGCCAGTAGCGGCAACAGCGTGCTGGCAGTGACTCAGCAGTTGTCGATCAGTCTGGGGGTGGCCGTCAGTGCGGCGGTACTGCGGTTTTATGAAGGTTTTGACAGCGCGAACACCGTCGAACAGTTCCACTATACCTTTATTACCATGGGCGCACTCACCGTCGTGTCGGCGTTGGTCTTTATGCTGTTAAAACCCAAAGATGGCCGCAACCTGATCAAAGAGCGCCACAAAGCAAAGGCTAAACCGAACCCCGTTCCATCAGAACAGGAGTAAGCTGCAGACGTTGCTGCTGAAGGCCGGGCTCGGCCATTCGGTGGATAAGCACATCGATGGCCAGCTCGCCCAGTTCATCTTTTGGCTGATGAATCGTGGTGAGCGGCGGCGTCATGTAGCGGGCCAGTTCAATGTCATCGTAACCAATCACCGCCATATCGTATGGAACACGCAGTCCCGCCTGATATAACGCCTGGTACGCGCCAAACGCCATCGCATCGTTGCCGATAAACACAGCCTGCGGACGCTGCGCTTGCGACAGCAGTTTCTGCATAGCTTCAAAGCCGCCGTTAAATTCGAAATCACCGGTAATACGGTAGCCATCCGGAACAGTAAGCCCCGCCCGCGCCATCGCAGAAAGATACCCCTCAAGACGCAAACGCGCCGGGGTTTTATCCAGGGGGCCAGTAATGCAGGCGATGCGGGTATAGCCTTTATCGATCAGATACTGGGTGGCCATGTCACCTCCCAGCAGCGAGTTATCCTGAATGAGATCGCTGGTACCGTCGAACGGCGCCCAGTCCATCATCACCGTGGGAATAGAAGGGTAGCGCTGAATAATCTCTTTCGAGGGCTGATGTGTTTCGGTACACAGCAGCAGTAACCCGTCGACGCGTTTTTGCATCAGCGTCTCCAGGTTGCGGTTCATTCGCTGCTCATCCCCTTCGGTATTGCACAGCACCAGGCTGTAACCACGCTCGAAGCAGCTGCGTTCGACACCGCGAACAAGTTCAGAATAAAAGGGGTTGGTACTGGCGGTGATCAGCATGCCGATGGTGCGCGTCTGGTTGAGCTTGAGGCTGCGCGCCAGCGCGGACGGCGCATAATTGAGATCTTTAACCGCGGCTTCGACTTTCTCCCGAATCGCCTCGCTAACGAAGCGATCGTTATTAATGACGTGGGAGACTGTCGACGTAGAAACGCCCGCCTGGCGGGCGACATCTTTCATTGTGGCCAAGCGTTACCCCTGCTGACTTAAGAATTCATCAATCTCTTTACGCCACGGAACGGAAGGCTGGGCACCTTTGCGCGTTACGGCAATCGCCGCGGCGGCATGGGCAAAGCGAATAGCATCATCCATTCTCTTACCTTCCAGCAGCGCAGTCACCAATGCACCGTTAAAGGTATCTCCCGCCGCGATGGTATCAATCGCCTTAACCTTAAAGCCCGGCACGCGACGGCCTTCCCCGTTTACGCTGGCCCACACTCCACGACTGCCAAGGGTAATGATAACGGTGCCGATGCCTTTATCGTGCAGCACTTTCGCCGCCCGCGCGGCGTCGTCATCATTTTCAACGCGAACGCCTGTCAGTTTCTCCGCTTCAGTTTCGTTCGGGGTAATGATATCCACCAGCGCCAGCAGCTCGTCTGATAATACCCGTGCAGGCGCAGGATTGAGTACGACAGTGGTATGATTTTGATGCGCTATCTCTGCGGCCGCCAGGACGCTTTCAACGGGTGATTCCAGCTGCATCAGAAGCGCTTCGGCATTCGCGATGATCTCGCGCTGCGCGTTCACCCGCTCAGTGGTCAGCGCGGCGTTAGCCCCCGCATGAATACCGATGACATTCTCACCTTCCGCATTGACGAAAATCAGCGCCACGCCGGTTGATTCCCCTTCGACAACGCTGACAGGCGCAATATCAATGTTATCGCTGGCCAGCTGTTTGCGTACGCGCTCACCGGTATCGTCATCACCCGTGCAGGCAATAAAGGCGATCTTCGCCCCACTGCGTCCTGCGGCGACGGCCTGGTTGGCGCCCTTACCGCCGAATGCCACCTGATACTGATTACCGGTGACGGTTTCGCCCGGTGTCGGGAACGATTCAAGGTTAAGAATGTGATCGGCATTGATACTGCCAAGGACGACAAGATTGCCTGCGGTTTTCATGGTTGAGGTGTCCATCTGAGAGCGCCACCGGTGTGACCCGGTGGCGTATGCCACACTTTTCTTTATAGGGTGTCCCTCAGGCAGCCAGCGACTGCCTGATTCGCCTTTTACTGCTTGATGACCAGTTTCAGGTCAACAGGATATTTGGCCTGAACTTTTTCGCCCTTCAGCACTTTATCAGCAGTCTGCACGCCCGTTGCGCCGATCTGCTCAGGCAGCTGAGCGATGGTCGCCGCCAGTTTGCCATCTTTTACTGCTTTTTCACCATCCGGCGTGCCGTCAAATCCGACAACCATCACATCAGATTTACCTGCGGTCTGCAGAGCACGCAGCGCGCCCAGCGCCATTTCGTCGTTCTGTGCAAACACAGCCTGCACGTCAGGGTGCGCGGTCAGCAGGTTCTGCATCACGTTCAGACCTTTCGTGCGGTCGAAGTCAGCAGGCTGGCTGGCCAGTACGTTAAATTTGTGCGCTGCAACAGCCTGCTGGAAGCCTTCACCACGCTCACGCGCCGCTGACGTACCGGCAATACCCTGCAGTTCGATAACTTTCGCGCCTTCACCCGCTTTCTTCGCGATGTAGTCACCCGCGATTTTGCCACCCAGAACGTTATCAGAAGCGATGTGGCTGACTACGTCGCCTTTCGTCGCCTGACGGTCAAGGGTGATGACCGGGATCTTCGCCTGGTTTGCCATCTTCACGGCGTTACCCACAGCGTCAGAATCCGTTGGGTTGATCAGCAGGATTTTGGTGCCACGTACGGTTAAGTCCTGAACGTTTGCCAGCTCTTTCGCCGGGTTGTTCTGAGAGTCCAGCACCACCAGGTTGTAGCCCAGTTTGTCAGCTTCTTTCTGTGCACCGTCCTTCAGAGAGACGAAGAACGGGTTGTTCAGCGTGGAGATAACCAGCGCGATGGTGTCTTTCGCCATTGCGTTAGCACTTACGGTTGCGCTCAGCGCGACAGCAGAAACCAGGGTAGCCAGTTTTTTCATGTTCATATCTAAGATGTCCTGTAGTGTCGTCAGTTACTGTTTTTTGTTGTCTACCAGAACCGCCAGCAAAATCACCACTGCTTTAACGATCATCTGGTAATAGGAGGAAACACCTAATAAATTCAAACCATTATTCAGGAAACCAAGGATCAGTGCGCCGATCAATGTCCCAACAATGCGACCTTTACCGCCCGCAAGACTCGTACCGCCCAGAACGACTGCCGCAATGGCATCCAGCTCATACCCCGTCCCCGCCGTTGGCTGCGCAGAAGAGAGGCGCGCCACTTCGATGATGCCTGCCAGAGAGGCCAGCAGACCACACAGCGAATAGACGATGATTTTGACTTTATTGA
Source organism: Enterobacter sp. V89_11 (assembly GCF_029967775.1). Classification (NCBI taxonomy): domain Bacteria; kingdom Pseudomonadati; phylum Pseudomonadota; class Gammaproteobacteria; order Enterobacterales; family Enterobacteriaceae; genus Enterobacter; species Enterobacter sp. V89_11. The sequence continues at coordinate 5,578 of NZ_JASCAN010000006.1, forward strand.
CGCTGATCCCGGACAGACGCGTTGCCGCTTCGTTACCGCCCAGCGCATAGATATAACGACCCAGACGGGTGTGATGCAGCATGTACCACGCCGCGAGGAAAACGATAGCCATGATCCAGACCGGCGTCGGGATACCCAGCGGACGACCAATACCGAACCAGCCAAACAGATCGGCGTTATCCGTAAAGCCGGTATTTACCGGACTGCCGTTGGTGTAAACCATGGTGACACCGCGCAGCAAGAGCATCATGACCAGCGTCGCAATGAACGCCTGAACGCGACCTTTCGCCACAATCACACCGGTCACGGCACCAATTGCCGCCCCAAGTGCCAGCGCAGCTGCAACGGCCACCAGCGCGTTGACCTCAATCCCTACAATTGAAGCCGCAACCGCACCGGTGAGCGCCAGCAGGGAACCGACGGACAGATCGATACCCGACGTCAAAATCACCAGCGTCATCCCTACCGCCATAATGGCGTTAACCGACGTCTGCTGAAGAATATTGAACAGGTTATTAACGGTAAAAAAGTTTGGGCTCATGGTCGAAACAATCGCGATCAACACCAGCAGGGCAATCAGCGATTTTTGTTCCAGCAGCCATGCCTTTGTGAAATAACGGCGACCAGAAACAGCCTGGGTAGTCATCTTCTTACTCCTGATTCACGCGATTAAGCTTGCCCACAGCGGCAGCCATCAGAACTTCCTGGGTGGCCTGCTCGCGAGTGAATTCACCACCGAGATGCCCTTCATGCATGACGATAATGCGATCGCTCATGCCTAATACTTCTGGCATCTCGGAAGAGACCAGAATGATGCTCAGGCCGTCGGCCTTGAACTGGTTAATCAGCTGATAGATCTCTTTCTTGGCCCCCACGTCCACGCCGCGGGTTGGCTCATCAAGGATCAGCACTTTCGGGCGCGTCATCAGACCGCGTGCAATGGCCACTTTTTGCTGATTACCACCGGACAACAGACCAATCGCCTGCTCCATCGACGGCGTTTTAACGTTGAAGAGACGGATAAAATCGCTGACCGCCTGCTGTTCATCTTTGTGCTTCAGGCTGCCACCGCTGCGGCTGAAATAGCGCAGGGCAGTAAGCGACATGTTCTCTTTTACCGACATCCCCAGCACTAAGCCGTCACGCTTGCGGTCTTCGGAGATATAGACGATGCCGTTTGCCAGGCCATCCTGTGGAGAGCGAGTCACCACCTCATGACCATCGAGCGTGACATAACCGCTGGTACGCGGCAGTGCGCCATAGAGCACTTTCATCAGCTCGGTACGGCCTGCCCCCATTAACCCCGCCACGCCAAGGATCTCCCCCTGGCGCAGGGTAAAGGTGACATCGTTCACGCCCGGGCCACAGAGGTTGTCCACCTTCAGGCGGATCTCACCCGGTGCTTTGTCCAGATGCGGATACTGGTCTTCGAGCTTACGTCCCACCATCATTTCGATAAGGGTATCTTCGGTCAGCGTGGCGACTTCGCGCTCGGCAATGAATTGCCCGTCGCGGAAGACCGTTACGTCGTCGCAGATCTCGAAAATCTCTTTCATACGGTGAGAGATATAGACAATCCCGCGTCCCTGCGATTTCAGCTCGCGGATAACGCGGAATAAAGATTCGGTTTCGGTGTCGGTCAGCGCGTCCGTCGGCTCATCCATAATGATAACCTTCGACTCAAAGCTCAGCACCTTCGCGATTTCAACCATTTGCTGATCGCCAATGGAGAGGTCGCCCACCAGACGGTCGCTCTTGAAGCGCAGGTTTAGCTTCGCCAGCAGTTTATCCGCTTCGGCATACATCGTTTTCCAGTCGATTTTGCCAAACCGGTTAACGAACTCACGTCCGAGGAAGATGTTTTCCGCAATGCTGAGCTGCGGGATCAGGTTCAGCTCCTGGTGGATAATACCGATCCCCGCATCCTGGGAAGATTTCGGGCCGTTGAACGTGGTCTCTTTACCCAGCCACAGCAGCGAGCCGGCATCGCGTTGATAGATACCGGTCAGCACTTTCATCATGGTGGATTTGCCGGCCCCGTTTTCGCCCACCAGCGCCATTACGCGTCCGGGATAAACGTTCAGTGCCGCGCCAGAGAGGGCTTTTACGCCCGGGAACGCTTTATCGATCCCTTTCAGTTGAAGTAATGCGTCCATGATGGCCTCAGAAGGTGACGCCAGCACAGAGAATGATATTCGCATACGGGGAACACTCCCCGCTGCGAATCACCGCCTGACTGTCTGCGGTTTGTTGTTTGAATTGCTCGTGCGTTGTGTAACGAATTTCTATGGTGTTTCCCTGGTGTTGTTGCAGTTGCTCAATGTGTCTGAGCAACGTTTCGTGGAGTTGCGGATTATGGTGTTTAATTTCCGTCGCAAGAATGGCCGCCTCAACCTGCATCTCCGCCGTCACCACGTCCAGTACCTGCATAAACGAGGGCACGCCCTGCGTTAACGCCATATCAATACGGGTTGTGCTGCGCGGAACCGGTAAGCCTGCATCGCAAACCACCAGCGTATCGGTATGCCCAAGACGGGAAATAACCGATGAGATTTCTGCGTTAAGAACGGTGCCTTTCTTCATTTTCTTGCTCCACTAGCGAAACGTTTCGCTGAAATCAGTTTAGTCTTAACGGTGTTCAGAAAACCACCATGACATAACAGATTTGTGATCGGCGTCGAAACGTTTCGCTACGTGAAATGAGAAGGCGATAAATGCAAAAACGGTAACCCTTTGGTTACCGTTTTTTTAGGGTTGCACCCTCTCCATCCAGGAGAGGGCATCAGGCCACACGAGGACCTAGATTTCGACCTGCGTTCCCAGCTCAATCACACGGTTAGGCGGGATCTCAAACTGGTCAGGCGCGCGAAGGGCGTTACGCTGCAGGATAAGGTACAACTTGCCGCGCAAACGCAAATACCAGGGGCGCTTGCCAATAATCAGCGACTCGTGGGACATAAAGAACGAGGTCTCCATCATGCGACAGCTCAGTCCTTCCAGACCGCAGCGATGGAACACCTCTTCGACGTTTGGTGTCTCACGCCAGCCGTAGCTTGCCACGACGCGCCAGAAGGTCGGCGACAGTTGCTCGATTTGCACGCGGCGGACATTGTGGACGTACGGGGCATCTTCGGTGCGCAGGGTCAGCAGGATCACGCGCTCGTGCAGCACTTTGTTGTGCTTGAGGTTATGCATCAGCGCAAACGGGATAACGTTCAGCGCACGCGACATATACACCGCGGTGCCCGGCACGCGTACCGGCGGCGATTTCTCCAGCGAGGCAATCATAGCCTCCAGGGAGTTACCGTGCTCATGCATACGGCGCAGAAGGCGGAAACGTTCGCTTTTCCACGTGGTCATGACAATGAACATCACCAGACCGAGCGTCAGCGGCAGCCAGCCACCGGAGACAATCTTGTCGAGGTTGGCGGAGAACAGCGGCACGTCAATGCACAGGAAGCCGACCAGAATCATCATCACGAGGAATTTGTTCCAGTGCCAGTTTCGGTACGCTACCGTGGTGGAGAGCAGCGAGGTCAGTACCATCGTACCGGTTACCGCAATACCGTACGCCGCCGCCAGGTTGCTGGAGTGCTCGAAGCTGACGATGACAATCACCACGGCGAAATAGAGCAGCCAGTTGATGAACGGAATGTAAATCTGGCCCGACTCCATCTCGGAGGTATGGATAATGCGCATAGGCGAGAGATACCCCAGACGCACAGCCTGACGCGTCAGAGAGAACACGCCTGAAATTACCGCCTGCGAGGCAATAACGGTCGCCAGCGTCGCCAGAATCAGCATGGGCACCAGCGCCCAGTCCGGAGCCAGCAGGAAGAATGGGTTCTTAATCGCCTCCGGGTTTTGCAGCAGCAGCGCACCCTGACCGAAATAGTTCAGCACCAGCGACGGCAGGACCACTAAAAACCACGCCACGCGGATAGGCAGTTTCCCGAAGTGCCCCATATCGGCATACAGCGCCTCAACACCGGTGATGGAGAGCACGACGGCACCGAGCGCGACGAAGGAAACCACTTTGTATTCCAGGAAGAAATGCACGGCCCAGTAAGGGTTCAGCGCATGCAGCACGTCCGGGTTAGCAATAATGCTGCGTAAACCGAGTGCCGCCAGGACCAGGAACCAGGCCAGCATAATCGGAGCGAACAGCTTGCCCACCAGCCCGGTGCCGTGCTTCTGGATGATGAACAACAGCGTCAGGACAAGGATCGCCAGCGGAACAACCCATGAATCAAGCTGTGGCGCGATAATCTCCAGCCCCTCTATCGCCGAGAGAACCGAAATCGCGGGCGTAATGACGACTTCCCCATAGAAGAAGCTGCCGCCAATCAGGCCGATAATGACCAGCACCGACGTCATTCTGGCGGAGGTATTCCGCCCGGCAAGGGACATCAGAGTCAGGATCCCCCCTTCACCGGCGTTATCTGCACGCATAACGAAGGAGAGGTATTTCACTGAAACCACCAGGATCAGCAGCCAGAAGATGAGGGACAGGAAGCCAAAGACGGCATCGCGCTCAACACCAAAACCAAACTGACCGGACAGACATTCACGAAGCGTATAAAGCGGGCTGGTGCCGATATCACCGTAGACAACCCCGATCGCCGCAAGCGTTATTGCGGGTAATGATTGCTTATTATCAGTGCTCATAGACTAGTCTTTTCGTTTAAATAACAAATGTGTGCTTAGTCCCTTGGCCCACAAAAAGCGCACAGTATGCACGATTCAATGCAAAATCGTACCCCTAAATGCAACCGCATTAATGTAGCGCAAAGAAAATAGCGCCGCACTTCAGTCTATTACCAGCCCTGACTGAAACGTCTATACTCGCTTCAATTGGCCGCCACGACGGCGAAAGGATGCAAAACTATTATGGCTCACTCACATTTAATAGCAGAAAGAATTTCCCGCCTCAGCGGCGCGCTGGAAAAAGGCCTTTTCGAGCGTAGCCACGCCATTCGCCTCTGTTTACTGGCAGCGTTGAGCGGCGAAAGTGTCTTTCTGCTTGGACCTCCGGGCATCGCCAAAAGCCTGATTGCCCGCCGGCTGAAATTTGCCTTTCAGAACGCCCGCGCTTTCGAATACCTGATGACCCGCTTTTCCACCCCAGAAGAAGTTTTCGGCCCGCTTTCCATTCAGGCGCTGAAAGATGAGGGGCGCTATCAGCGCCTGACTGAGGGGTATCTTCCGGAAGCGGAAATTGTTTTTCTTGATGAGATCTGGAAAGCGGGGCCGGCAATTCTGAACACCCTGCTCACGGCGATAAACGAACGCCGATTCCGCAACGGTGCCAGCGAAGAGAAAATCCCGATGCGCCTGCTGGTGGCGGCCTCTAACGAACTACCGGAAGCCGACAGCAGCCTTGAAGCGCTGTATGACCGCATGCTGATCCGCCTGTGGCTCGACAAAGTGCAGGATAAATCCAACTTCCGCTCGATGCTGGTCAGCCAGCAGGATGAGAATGAAAACCCGGTCCCCGCTTCGCTGCAGGTCACGGATGAGGAGTATTACCAGTGGCAGGAGGATATCGGCAAAATCACACTGCCGGATTCGGTGTTTGAGCTGATCTATCTGCTGCGCCAGCAGCTCGATTTACTGCCTTCTGCGCCGTATGTCTCCGATCGTCGCTGGAAAAAAGCGATCCGCCTGCTGCAGGCCAGCGCCCTGTTCAGCGGCCGCGATGCCGTTGCGCCAATCGATCTGATCCTTTTAAAAGATTGCCTCTGGCACGACGCGGAAGGCATGAACCTGATGCAGCAGCAGCTTGACGTATTGATGACCGGACACGCCTGGGGCCAGCAGTCGATGCTCAACCAGCTGGGAGCGATTGCCCAACGGCGTATTCAGCTGCAGCAACAACAAAGCGACAAAACAGCGCTGAAAGTAAACCGCCTTGGCGGCATGTTCGCCCGCAAAGCGCATTATGAGCTGCCGTCCGAACTGACCAGTACAACGCTAACGCTCCTGCTTCAGCAGCCCCTTAAGCTTCATGACATGCAGGTGGTCCATATCACCGTGGAACGAGAACCACTGGCTCAGTGGCTTGATAAGGGCGGGGAGATCCGCGGCAAACTCAACGGCATCGGTTTTGCTCAGCCGCTGACGCTGGAAGTGGACAGCAGCCAGCATCTGGTGATCCGCGACGTCAGCCTTCAGGGATCGCGTCTTGCGCTTCCGGGAACCGCCTCTGACAGCGTGCCGGAAGAGATTAAACGCCAGCTTGAAGCGCTGGATACGGAATGGCACCAGCAACATACGCGCTTCAGCGAGCAGCAAAAATGCCTCTTTATTCATAGCGACTGGTTAGGTCGCATCGAAGCCAGCCTGCAGGATGTCAGCGCGCAGATCAAACAGGCTCGTCAATGCTAACGCTGGATACGCTTAACGTCATGCTGGCCGTCAGCGAAGAGGGGTTGATCGAAGAGGTGGTCATCACCCTTCTGGCCTCCCCGCAGCTGGCGGCTTTTTTTGAAAAATTCCCGCGGCTCAAAAAGGCGATGACCGACGATCTCCCGCGCTGGCGCGAAAACCTGCGTCAGCGGTTCAAAGAGACCGAAGTCCCCCCTGAATTAACTGACGAGGTGGCCTGTTATCAGCAGTGCCAGCGGCTCTCTACGTCACAGTTTATCACCCAGCTCCCGCAAACCCTGACGTTACTCGACACGGTACACTCTCCGTTTGCCAGCCAGGCGCGAGCGCTGGTCGCGGATAACGCCACGTTTACCCCCGCGCTACACACCCTCTTTTTACAACGCTGGCGCCTCAGCCTGGTGGTGCAGGCCACAACGTTGAACCAGCAGTTGCTGGATGAGGAGCGTGAACAGCTGCTTAGCGAAGTGCAGGAACGCATGACCTTAAGCGGTCAGCTGGAGCAGGTGCTGGTGGAAAATGAAAACGCCGCCGGGCGTCTTTGGGATATGAGCGCCGGTCAGCTGCGGCGCGGAGATTACCAGCTCATCGTCAAGTACGGCGATTTTCTGGCACAGCAGCCAGAGCTGATGAAGCTTGCCGAACAGCTGGGTCGTTCACGGGAGGCCAAATCGGTCCCAAAGAAAGATGCCCCAATGGAGACCTTCCGCACCCTGGTCCGTGAACCGGCCACCGTGCCTGAGCAGGTGGATGGGCTCCAGCAAAGCGACGATATTTTGCGCCTGCTGCCCACGGAGCTGAGTACGCTGGGGATGACTGAGCTTGAGTACGAGTTTTATCGCCGGCTGGTGGAAAAACAGCTTCTGACCTACCGGTTGCATGGCGAAGCCTGGCGTGAAAAGCTCAGCCAGCGCCCGGTCATCCATCAGGATTTTGACGAGCAACCGCGCGGGCCCTTTATTGTGTGCGTGGATACGTCCGGCTCGATGGGAGGGTTTAACGAACAGTGCGCGAAAGCGTTCTGCCTGGCTCTGATGCGCGTGGCGCTCGCCGATCGACGTCGCTGCTTCATCATGCTCTTTTCCAGCGAAGTTGTGGGGTATGAACTGACCCATCAGCAGGGTATTGAGCAGGCGATCCGCTTTTTAAGCCAGCGCTTTCGTGGCGGTACCGATCTGGCCAGCTGTTTTCGAAGCATCGTTGAGCGGATGCAGGGCGGAGACTGGTATGACGCTGACGCCGTGGTCATCTCCGATTTTATTGCCCAGCGGCTACCGGATGACGTGGTGAATAAAGTGAAGGAGCTACAGCGAGTGCATCAGCACCGTTTCCATGCTGTGGCGATGTCTGCCCATGGAAAGCCCGGCATCATGCGCATCTTCGATCATATCTGGCGCTTTGATACCGGGTTACGTAGCCGCCTGCTAAGACGCTGGCAGCGCTAATTACAGAAGAGATTCAACGCGATCGCGTACCTGTTGTGGCCAGACACCGCACTGCACCTGACCAATATGAGGCAGCTGCAACAGCAGCATGGTCAGACGGGACTGGCCAATACCACCGCCAATGGTCTGCGGCATCTCTCCGCGCAGCAGCGCCTGGTGCCACTCCAGCGTGAGGCGATCTTCATCCCCGGTCAGTGCCAGCTGACGCTTCAGGGCGTCAGCATCCACGCGGATCCCCATTGAAGAGAGCTCGAACGCATCTTCCAACACCGGGTTCCAGACCAGAATATCGCCGTTCAGACCGGCGAGTTCGCCCTCACCCGTCGTGCTCCAGTCATCATAATCCGGCGCACGCACATCATGGCGTTTACCGTCAGACAATTTGCCGCCAATCCCGATCAGGAACACAGCACCCAATTCTTTGGCGATCGCACGCTCACGGCCTTTGGCATCCAGATCGGGATAACGGCTCAGCAGTTCCTGGCTGTGGACAAAGTGGATCGATTCCGGCAGGAACGGTGCCAGACCAAACTCTTTGCTCACTGCCGCTTCGGTCGCTTTGATCCCGGCGTAGATCGCCTCAACGGTGGATTTCAGCGTACCGACGTGACGCTCGCCATCGCCCATGACGCGCTCCCAGTCCCATTGATCGACGTAGACGGAGTGCATTGGCGTAAGACGGTCTTCATCGGGGCGAAGGGCTTTCATGTGCGTGTAAAGCCCTTCGCCCGCGCTGAAGTCGTGTTGTCCCAGGGTTTGACGTTTCCACTTCGCAAGGGAATGCACCACTTCGAACTGGGCGTCTGGCAGTGTTTTCACTTTCACCTGTACCGCTTTTTCGCATCCAGAAAGGTTGTCCTGCGTCCCGTCACCCACGCGGCTGAGAATGGGCGCCTGGACTTCGATCAGACCAAGCTTGTCTTCCAGCTGACGTGAAAAATGGGATTTAACGAAGCTGATCTGGCGTTGTTTTGCGATGTAAGCGGTTTTCATTATTTATACTCCTGCGTCCTGTTGATAGAGATTAAGCAACAGAAATGGCCTGTTATTCAATAACCCACCAACAAAAAGCCACCTTCACTTTTGATTCATTAAAATAAGGCGCTAGAATAGAGAGATTCATTAATGTTCATAAGAAAAAGCTATGGAAAATTATCAGATCGATAATCTGGACCGCGGCATCCTGGAGGCCTTAATGGCCAATGCACGTACTGCCTATGCGGAACTGGCGAAACAGTTTGGCGTCAGTCCGGGCACAATCCACGTCCGCGTGGAAAAGATGAAACAGGCGGGGATCATTACCGGCGCACATATCGACGTCAGCCCTAAGCAGCTGGGTTATGACGTCTGCTGCTTTATTGGCATTATTCTCAAAAGTGCCAAAGACTATCCGTCAGCCCTGGCGAAGCTCAACGCGCTTGAAGAAGTCACAGAGGCGTACTACACCACCGGGCACTACAGTATCTTTATAAAGGTGATGTGCCGCTCCATTGATGCCCTCCAGCAGGTACTTATCAACAAGATCCAAACAATTGATGAAATTCAGTCCACTGAAACATTGATCTCCCTGCAGAACCCGATCATGCGTACCATCCGCCCCTGATCGGGCAAATTCATTCCCACATTTTCCACAGGTAGATCCCAGCTCGTTCACAGCGTACAATGAGCCCCTCTTTATTTGAGCGAGCGATCAATGGCGGACATTACCCTTATCAGTGGCAGCACCCTGGGCGGCGCGGAATACGTTGCGGAACATCTGGCTGAGAAGCTGGAAGACGCGGGCTTTTCCACCGAAACACTGCACGGCCCGTTGCTTGACGATCTCCCGACTGATGGGGTCTGGCTACTGATCACCTCGACGCACGGCGCAGGCGATCTGCCGGATAATCTACAACCTTTATATGACGAACTGCTGGAACAGCAGCCTGACCTGTCAAACGTCCGTTTTGGCGCGGTGGGTATCGGCAGTCGTGAATATGACACCTTTTGCGGTGCAATAGAGAAAGTCGAAGCCGCTGTGACTGCCTGTGGGGCAAAACAGCTGGGTGAAACGCTGAAGATCAACATCCTCGATCATGACATTCCGGAAGATCCAGCGGAGATCTGGCTGGGTGAATGGAAAAATTTACTCAAAAACGATTAAAGATCGCGCGAACAGATGTGGATAACTCTGGTTAAAAGCTCGTATTAAGCGGTAGTTATCCAAGTTATAACTCTGAGGCTGTTTTTGGTCTGTGTATAAAGTCGCGATCTGATCCCAGCTTATACTGGCCAGGATCACCGATCATTCACAGCAAACGATCCTTTCTAACTGCATGATCTTCATCGTGAGATCGGGCTTATCCACAGAGGTACTCGATCCTAATAAGAGATCACAATAGAACAGATCTCTAAATAAAAAGATCTTCTTTTTAATAGCCCAGGATCCCAATGCTTTCTCGAAAGACTAAAGTTGAGTAGAATCCACGGCCCGGGCTTCAATCCATTTTCATACCGCTTTACGCGAGGCAGACCACCATGTTTTATCAGGATCCTTTTGACGTCATCATCATTGGCGGGGGTCATGCAGGCACTGAGGCCGCAATGGCCGCAGCGCGAATGGGTCAGCAGACCCTGCTTTTGACACACAATATCGACACGCTGGGACAAATGTCCTGTAATCCGGCGATTGGCGGCATTGGGAAAGGACACCTGGTAAAAGAAGTGGATGCACTTGGCGGCCTGATGGCGAAAGCGATCGATCATGCCGGCATTCAGTTTAGGATACTAAACGCGAGCAAAGGTCCCGCTGTGCGTGCCACCCGTGCTCAGGCAGACCGCGTGCTTTACCGTCAGGCAGTACGTACTGCCCTGGAGAATCAGCCAAACCTGATGATCTTCCAGCAGGCGGTAGAAGATCTTATCGTTGAAAACGATCGCGTTGTGGGTGCCGTAACCCAGATGGGCCTCAAGTTCCGCGCAAAAGCCGTCGTACTGACTGTCGGGACCTTCCTGGATGGCAAAATCCATATCGGTCTGGATAACTACAGCGGTGGCCGTGCTGGCGATCCGCCGTCCATTCCGCTGTCTCGCCGTCTGCGTGAACTTCCGCTGCGCGTCAGTCGCCTGAAAACAGGCACGCCACCGCGTATTGATGCGCGCACCATTGATTTCAGCGTGCTGGCACAACAGCACGGTGATAACCCCATGCCGGTGTTCTCGTTCATGGGCAATGCGGCTCAACATCCGCAGCAGGTACCGTGCTACATCACGCATACCAACGAAAAAACCCATGACGTGATCCGCAATAACCTTGACCGCAGCCCAATGTACGCTGGCGTGATCGAAGGGATCGGCCCGCGTTACTGTCCGTCGATCGAAGACAAAGTGATGCGCTTTGCCGATCGTAACCAGCACCAGATCTTCCTGGAGCCGGAAGGACTGACGTCAAATGAAATTTACCCGAACGGCATCTCCACCAGCCTGCCGTTCGATGTGCAGATGCAAATTGTTCGCTCAATGCAGGGTATGGAGAACGCGAAAATCGTTCGTCCTGGCTACGCTATTGAGTACGATTTCTTCGATCCGCGTGACCTGAAGCCAACCCTGGAGAGCAAATTCATCCACGGTCTGTTCTTCGCCGGCCAGATTAACGGCACGACCGGTTACGAAGAAGCTGCCGCTCAGGGTCTGCTTGCCGGTCTGAACGCAGCACGCTTCTCTGCGGAGAAAGAGGGCTGGGCACCTGCGCGTTCTCAGGCTTATCTTGGCGTGCTGGTCGACGATCTTTGCACCCTGGGTACCAAAGAACCGTACCGTATGTTTACCTCTCGCGCGGAATATCGCCTGATGCTGCGCGAAGATAACGCCGACCTGCGTCTGACCGAAGTGGGTCGTGAAATGGGTCTGGTGGATGACGAACGCTGGGCGCGCTACAACGAAAAACTGGAACGCATTGAGCAGGAACGTCAGCGCCTGAAAACCACCTGGGTGAATCCACAGGCGGAAACCGCTGCAGAAGTGAATGCTCACTTAACTGCGCCGCTTTCGCGCGAAGCCAGCGGCGAAGATTTGCTGCGTCGCCCTGAAGTGACCTACGAGAACCTGGTGAAACTGACCGCGTTCGCGCCTGGCCTTGAAGACGCTGAAGCGGCTGAACAGGTTGAGATCCAGGTCAAATACGAAGGTTACATCGCGCGTCAGCAGGATGAGATTGAAAAACAGCAGCGCAACGAAAATACGCTGCTGCCGGAAATGCTGGACTACCGTCAGGTGACGGGGCTTTCCAATGAAGTGATCGCCAAGCTGAACGATCACAAGCCTGTGTCGATCGGTCAGGCATCCCGTATTTCCGGTGTCACACCTGCCGCGATTTCGATTCTGCTGGTGTGGCTGAAAAAGCAAGGTATGCTGCGCCGTAGCGCATAATTTCCAGTGCTTTTGGCGGGTGGCGCTTCGCTACCCGCCCTGCTAATTCGTAGGCCCGGTAAGCGCCACCGGGCAATTTATGTCTAAACAGGTACCCACTGTGCTCAATAAACTCTCTCGTCTGCTGGAACAGGCAGGTATTTCGCTCACCGATCACCAGAAAACTCAGCTGGTGGCCTATGTCGATATGCTGAACAAATGGAATAAAGCGTACAACCTGACGTCTGTTCGCGACCCCAACGAGATGCTGGTTCGTCATATCCTCGATAGCATCGTGGTTGCGCCGTATCTTAAAGGGGAGCGCTTTATCGATGTGGGCACAGGTCCTGGCCTGCCGGGGATCCCGCTGTCGATTGTCCGCCCTGAGAGCCATTTCACGCTGCTGGACAGCCTTGGCAAACGCGTCCGTTTTTTACGTCAGGTCCAGCATGAGCTGAAGCTGGAGAATATCGCCCCTGTACAGAGCAGGGTAGAGGCGTTCCCCGCGGAGCCACCGTTTGACGGTGTTATCAGCCGCGCGTTTGCGTCGCTCAATGATATGGTGAGCTGGTGTAAGCACTTGCCTGCACAAGATGGCCGCTTTTATGCCCTGAAAGGGCAGTTGCCGGGCGATGAAATTGAACAGCTTCCGGAAGGTTTTGCTGTCGAATCCGTTGAGAAATTAAACATTCCTCAGCTTGAGGGTGAACGCCATCTGGTGATAATTAAGCCAAACAATTTTTAAATATTTAATAAAAATTGTGGAATTCGTGCTGTTCTGACCATGTTAAATAACAGCACTAATTCTCGGGTTTTACCGAAGAGAGTTTAACCTCTGTGTTACTAAGGTTTTTCTAACGGTTAACGTAACAGCCATTGTTCAGCATGAAGATAGTCAACATCGAAAATATCAGCCTGCTAAAAGTGGAATACGGCAACCAGAATCGAATGTTAAATATTTATTAAGAATGTCAATAAAAGGTTTTTATTGTATACCGGGCTGTTTTGAAAATAGTTACGATAATTTGTCTTTAATTTCATAAAGATGAAATAAACCGATTTGCGTCTTTGATAAATACACCCTTATCGCAAATGTGTATTTTGTGATCTCGTGCACGCTTTGTAGCCAACGTTTTCGCGCTGTTTGCAGTTTTGGTCGAAGGTCGTGGCTTTCAGGAAAAGTTAAAAAATAGCGGCGGGGAAAAATATTTAAACATTTATTCACCTTTTCGCTACTTAATGTTTGAAATCACGGGTGCGCACCGTATAATTTGACCGCTTTTTGATGCTTGACTCTGAGCCTTAAAGGACGTTTTATACGACACGCGGCATACCTCGAAGGGAGCAGGAGTAAAAACGTGATGTCTGTGTCGCTCTTGAGTAGAAACGTTGCTCGTAAGCTTCTGTTCATTCAGTTTCTGGCTGTGATAGCAAGTGGACTGCTGTTTAGCCTCAAAGACCCCTTCTGGGGCATCTCCGCCGTGTGCGGGGGTTTGGCGGTTGTTCTGCCAAACGTATTGTTTATGATTTTTGCCTGGCGTCATCAGGCGCATACACCCGCCAAAGGCCGTGTGGCCTGGTCCTTCGCTCTCGGTGAAGTGTGTAAGGTGTTGCTGACCTTTGCTCTACTGGTGATGGCGCTGGCGGTTTTGAAAGTGGTATTCATGCCGCTGATAGCAACGTGGGTTTTGGTGCTGGTGGTACAAGTTCTGGCTCCAGCTGTAATCAACAACAAAGGGTAAAAGGCATCATGGCTTCAGAAAATATGACGCCGCAGGATTACATAGGTCACCATCTGAATAACCTTCAGCTGGACCTGCGTACATTCTCGCTGGTGGATCCGCATAACCCCCCGGCCACCTTCTGGACGATCAACATCGACTCCATGTTCTTCTCGGTCGTTTTGGGTCTTCTGTTCCTGGCCATGTTCCGCGGTGTTGCGAAAAGAGCGACCAGCGGTGTTCCAGGGAAATTCCAGACGTTCATCGAAATGATCATCGGCTTCGTCCATGGCAGCGTCAAAGACATGTACCATGGTAAGAGCAAGCTGATTGCTCCGCTGGCCCTGACCGTGTTCGTTTGGGTATTCCTGATGAACCTGATGGACCTGCTGCCAATCGATTTCCTGCCGTGGATTGGCGAACATGTCCTCGGTCTGCCAGCACTGCGCGTGGTGCCGTCCGCTGACGTGAACATCACCCTGTCGATGGCGCTGGGCGTGTTTATCCTGATTCTTTTCTACAGCATCAAAATGAAAGGCGTAAGCGGCTTCGTGAAAGAGCTTACCTTGCAGCCGTTCAACCACTGGGCGTTTATTCCGGTCAACCTGATCCTGGAAGGCGTTAGCCTGCTGTCCAAACCTGTTTCACTGGGTCTGCGACTGTTCGGCAACATGTATGCGGGTGAGCTGATTTTCATTCTGATCGCGGGTCTTCTGCCGTGGTGGTCACAGTGGATTCTGAATGTGCCTTGGGCCATTTTCCACATCCTGATCATTACGCTGCAAGCCTTTATCTTCATGGTTCTGACGATCGTCTATCTGTCGATGGCGTCTGAAGAGCACTGATTTTTTACCAACACTACTACGTTTTAATTGAAACAAACTGGAGACTGTCATGGAAAACCTGAATATGGATCTGCTGTACATGGCTGCCGCTGTGATGATGGGTCTGGCGGCTATCGGTGCTGCGATCGGTATCGGCATCCTCGGGGGCAAATTCCTGGAAGGCGCAGCGCGTCAACCTGATCTGATTCCTCTGCTGCGTACTCAGTTCTTTATCGTTATGGGTCTGGTGGATGCTATCCCAATGATCGCTGTAGGTCTGGGTCTGTACGTGATGTTTGCTGTCGCGTAGTAGTAGTTTTAAAACCCTAAGCCACAGATATTAAAGAGGTATTGTGCTGTGAACATGAACGCAACAATCCTCGGCCAGGCCATCGCGTTTATTCTCTTTGTCTGGTTCTGCATGAAGTATGTATGGCCGCCTTTAATGGCTGCCATCGAAAAACGTCAGAAAGAAATTGCTGACGGTCTGGCTTCTGCAGAACGCGCTAAGAAAGATTTGGACCTTGCACAGGCCAACGCGACAGACCAGCTGAAAAAAGCGAAAGCGGAAGCTCAGGTTATCATCGAACAGGCTAACAAACGCCGTTCGCAGATCCTGGACGAAGCCAAAGCTGAAGCAGAACAGGAACGTACTAAGATCGTGACACAAGCTCAGGCTGAAATTGAAGCTGAGCGTAAACGTGCTCGCGAAGAACTGCGTAAGCAGGTTGCGATTCTGGCTGTTGCTGGCGCCGAGAAGATCATCGAACGTTCCGTGGATGAAGCTGCTAACAGCGACATCGTGGACAAACTTGTCGCTGAACTGTAAGGAGGGAGGGGCTGATGTCTGAATTTGTTACGGTAGCTCGCCCCTACGCCAAAGCAGCTTTTGACTTTGCTGTCGAACACCAAAATGTCGATCGCTGGCAGGATATGCTGGCGTTTGCCGCTGAGGTGACGAAAAACGAACAAATGGCCGAGTTGCTTTCTGGTGCGTTAGCGCCTGAAACTCTCGCCGCGTCGTTTATCGCCGTGTGCGGAGAGCAACTGGATGCCAATGGTCAGAACCTGATTAAGGTAATGGCAGAAAATGGTCGTCTCCGTGTGCTCCCGGATGTTCTCGAGCAGTTTGAGCACTTACGTGCCCTTAGTGAAGCTACCGCTGAAGTCGAAGTGACTTCTGCGACTGAACTGAGTGATGAACAGCTTGCGAAAATCACCGCCGCGATGGAAAAACGTCTGTCACGCAAAGTTAAGCTGAATTGCAAAATCGATAAGTCTGTAATGGCAGGCGTAATCATCCGTTCGGGTGATATGGTCATTGATGGCAGCGTACGCGGCCGTCTTGAACGCCTTGCAGACGTCTTGCAGTCTTAAGGGGACTGGAGCATGCAACTGAATTCCACCGAAATCAGCGAACTGATCAAGCAGCGCATTGCTCAGTTCAGTGTTGTGAGCGAAGCTCACAACGAAGGTACTATTGTTTCTGTAAGTGACGGTGTTATCCGCATCCACGGCCTGGCCGATTGTATGCAGGGTGAGATGATTTCCCTGCCGGGTAACCGTTACGCTATCGCACTGAACCTGGAGCGCGACTCCGTAGGTGCAGTTGTGATGGGTCCATACGCTGACCTCGCCGAAGGCATGAAGGTTAAGTGTACTGGCCGTATTCTGGAAGTGCCGGTTGGCCGTGGCCTGCTGGGTCGCGTTGTTAACACCCTGGGTGCGCCAATCGACGGTAAAGGTCCGGTTGAGCACGATGGCTTCTCCCCAATCGAAGTTATCGCACCAGGCGTTATCGACCGTCAGTCCGTTGATCAGCCAGTGCAGACTGGTTATAAGTCCGTTGATGCCATGATTCCAATCGGTCGTGGCCAGCGTGAACTGATCATCGGTGACCGTCAGACCGGTAAAACCGCGATGGCTATCGACGCCATCATCAACCAGCGTGACTCCGGCATCAAATGTGTGTACGTGGCTATCGGCCAGAAAGCGTCCACCATTTCTAACGTGGTTCGTAAACTGGAAGAGCACGGCGCGCTGTCTAACACCATCGTTGTTGTGGCGACCGCTTCTGAATCTGCTGCACTGCAATACCTGGCACCATACGCCGGTTGCGCAATGGGCGAATACTTCCGTGACCGTGGTGAAGATGCGCTGATCGTATACGATGACCTGTCTAAACAGGCCGTTGCATATCGTCAGGTTTCCCTGCTGCTCCGTCGTCCACCTGGACGTGAAGCGTTCCCTGGCGACGTATTCTACCTCCACTCTCGTCTGCTGGAGCGTGCTTCCCGCGTTAACGCGGAATACGTCGAGAACTTCACCAAAGGTGAAGTGAAGGGTAAAACCGGCTCTCTGACCGCGCTGCCAATCATTGAAACCCAGGCGGGTGACGTTTCTGCGTTCGTTCCGACCAACGTAATCTCCATTACCGATGGTCAGATCTTCCTGGAAACCAACCTGTTTAACTCCGGTATTCGTCCGGCAGTTAACCCGGGTATCTCCGTATCCCGTGTGGGTGGTGCTGCTCAGACCAAGATCATCAAGAAACTGTCCGGTGGTATTCGTACCGCGCTGGCACAGTATCGTGAACTGGCTGCGTTTTCTCAGTTCGCATCCGATCTGGACGAAGCAACCCGTAAACAGCTGAGCCACGGTCAGAAAGTGACCGAGCTGCTGAAGCAAAAACAGTACGCACCAATGTCTGTTGCTCAGCAGGGCCTGGTTCTGTTCGCGGCTGAACGCGGTTACCTCGAAGATGTGGAACTGGCGAAAATCGGTAGCTTCGAAGCCGCTCTGCTGGCTTACGTCGACCGTGATCACGCTCCGCTGATGCAAGAGATCAACCAGACCGGTGGCTATAACGACGAAATCGAAGGCAAGCTGAAAGCTATCCTCGATTCCTTCAAAGCAACCCAATCCTGGTAATCGTCCGGCGGCTTGTCTCAGGACAAGCCGCCTGGCATTGAGGAGAAGCTCATGGCCGGCGCAAAAGAGATACGTAGTAAGATCGCAAGCGTCCAGAACACGCAAAAGATCACTAAAGCGATGGAGATGGTCGCCGCTTCCAAAATGCGTAAATCGCAGGATCGCATGGCGGCCAGCCGTCCTTATGCAGAAACCATGCGCAAAGTGATTGGTCACCTTGCAAACGGTAATCTGGAATATAAGCACCCTTACCTGGAAGAACGCGACGTTAAGCGCGTGGGCTACCTGGTGGTGTCGACCGACCGTGGTCTGTGTGGCGGCTTGAACATTAACCTGTTCAAAAAACTGCTGGCGGATATGAAAGCATGGTCTGAAAAAGGCGTTCAGTGCGATATCGCAATGATCGGCTCTAAAGGCGTCTCTTTCTTTAACTCCGTTGGTGGCAACATTGTCGCTCAGGTGACGGGTATGGGTGATAACCCTTCCCTGTCCGAGCTGATCGGCCCGGTTAAAGTGATGTTGCAGGCTTACGATGAAGGCCGTCTGGACAGACTGTACGTTGTCAGCAACAAATTTATTAACACCATGTCTCAGGTTCCAACGCTCACTCAGATGCTGCCTTTACCGGCATCAGAAGATGACGAGCTGAAGCAAAAATCCTGGGATTACCTGTATGAACCCGATCCGAAACCGCTGTTGGATACCCTGCTGCGTCGTTACGTTGAATCTCAGGTTTATCAGGGCGTTGTAGAAAACCTGGCCAGCGAGCAGGCCGCACGAATGGTGGCGATGAAAGCCGCGACCGATAATGGCGGCAGCCTGATTAAAGAGCTGCAGTTGGTTTACAACAAAGCTCGTCAGGCCAGCATTACTCAGGAACTCACCGAGATCGTCTCGGGGGCCGCCGCGGTTTAACCAGGTTTACGAATTACGTAGAGGATTCAAGATGGCTACTGGAAAGATTGTCCAGGTAATCGGCGCCGTGGTGGACGTCGAGTTCCCTCAGGACGCCGTACCACGCGTGTACGACGCGCTTGAGGTACAGAATGGTAACGAGAGCCTGGTGCTGGAAGTTCAGCAGCAGCTCGGCGGCGGTATCGTGCGTACCATCGCGATGGGTTCTTCCGACGGTCTGCGTCGTGGTCTGGAAGTTAAAGACCTTGAGCACCCGATCGAAGTCCCGGTAGGTAAAGCAACACTGGGTCGTATCATGAACGTATTGGGTCAACCAATCGACATGAAAGGCGACATCGGTGAAGAAGAGCGTTGGGCTATCCACCGCGCAGCACCTTCCTACGAAGAGCTGTCCAGCTCTCAGGAACTGCTGGAAACCGGCATCAAAGTTATCGACCTGATGTGTCC
This sequence comes from Enterobacter sp. V89_11, assembly GCF_029967775.1. NCBI lineage: Bacteria > Pseudomonadati > Pseudomonadota > Gammaproteobacteria > Enterobacterales > Enterobacteriaceae > Enterobacter > Enterobacter sp. V89_11. Next base: position 24,634 of record NZ_JASCAN010000006.1, read on the forward strand.
GTTTGCGAAGGGCGGTAAAGTTGGTCTGTTCGGTGGTGCGGGTGTAGGTAAAACCGTAAACATGATGGAGCTGATCCGTAACATCGCGATCGAGCACTCCGGTTACTCCGTATTTGCGGGCGTAGGTGAACGTACTCGTGAGGGTAACGACTTCTACCACGAAATGACCGACTCCAACGTTCTGGACAAAGTATCCCTGGTTTACGGCCAGATGAACGAGCCACCAGGAAACCGTCTGCGCGTTGCGCTGACTGGCCTGACTATGGCTGAGAAGTTCCGTGACGAAGGCCGTGACGTTCTGCTGTTCGTTGATAACATCTATCGTTACACCCTGGCCGGTACTGAAGTATCTGCACTGCTGGGTCGTATGCCTTCAGCGGTAGGTTATCAGCCGACGCTGGCGGAAGAGATGGGTGTTCTTCAGGAACGTATCACCTCTACCAAAACCGGTTCTATCACCTCCGTTCAGGCGGTATACGTACCTGCGGATGACTTGACTGACCCATCCCCAGCCACCACCTTTGCGCACCTTGACGCAACCGTGGTACTGAGCCGTCAGATCGCGTCTCTGGGTATTTACCCGGCCGTTGACCCGCTGGACTCCACCAGCCGTCAGCTGGATCCACTGGTTGTGGGTCAGGAACACTACGACACCGCGCGTGGCGTACAGTCCCTGCTGCAGCGTTACCAGGAACTGAAAGACATCATCGCCATCCTGGGTATGGATGAGCTGTCTGAAGAAGACAAACTGGTGGTAGCACGTGCGCGTAAGATCCAGCGCTTCCTGTCCCAGCCGTTCTTCGTTGCGGAAGTATTCACCGGTTCTCCGGGTAAATACGTTTCCCTGAAAGACACCATCCGTGGCTTTAAAGGCATCATGGAAGGCGAATACGATCACCTGCCGGAGCAGGCGTTCTACATGGTTGGTTCCATCGACGAAGCCGTGGAAAAAGCCAAAAAACTTTAACGCCTTAATCGGAGGGTGATATGGCAATGACTTACCACCTGGACGTCGTCAGCGCAGAGCAACAAATGTTCTCTGGTCTGGTCGAGAAAATCCAGGTAACGGGTAGTGAAGGTGAACTGGGTATTTTCCCGGGTCACGCACCGCTGCTCACCGCCATTAAGCCTGGTATGATCCGCATCGTTAAACAGTTCGGTCATGAAGAGTTTATCTATCTGTCCGGCGGCATTCTTGAAGTGCAGCCTGGCAGCGTGACCGTTCTGGCCGATACCGCTATTCGTGGCCAGGATCTCGACGAAGCACGAGCCCTGGAATCGAAGCGTAAGGCTGAAGAGCACATTAGCAGCTCTCATGGTGACGTGGATTACGCTCAGGCGTCTGCGGAGCTGGCCAAAGCGATCGCGAAACTGCGCGTTATCGAGTTGACCAAAAAAGCGATGTAACACCGGCTTGAAAAGCACAAAGCCAGTCTGGTTTCCAGGCTGGCTTTTTTTATGGTTTCGTATCACACCGATCTTTATTCATGATCCAAAAGAATAGCTAAGCTATTGTGTGTGCTAGCGACTTATCGCGAGAAGGCTATTTTGCAGAGAAAAATGGGTTTACTCTGCCCCTAAAAATCGCCTCAAATAGCCATTATTGACTGATGTTGAACGTTTTAACGCCATTCCATTTTATGACGCAAAATATGTAGAATTTTCAACGTCAACGGGTTTAACTTCTTACTCAAATTACAGTCAGGACGCGTATGTTGAACAATACAATGAGCGTGGTCATCCTTGCCGCCGGTAAAGGTACCCGCATGTATTCCGATCTTCCAAAGGTACTGCACACGCTGGCAGGAAAGCCGATGGTGCAGCATGTCATTGATGCCGCTAATGAACTGGGTGCCCGTCAGGTCCATCTGGTCTATGGTCACGGCGGCGATCTGCTTAAAAAGACGCTGAACGATGACAAACTCAACTGGGTGCTTCAGGCAGAACAGTTGGGGACCGGACACGCCATGCAGCAGGCCGCCCCGTTCTTTGCGGATGACGAAGATATTCTGATGCTTTACGGCGACGTCCCGCTGATCTCTGTCGACACCCTTGCCCGCCTGCGTGAAGCTAAACCGCAGGGTGGTATCGGGTTGTTAACCGTCGTGCTTGACGATCCGACCGGCTATGGCCGCATTACCCGCGAAAACGGTAACGTAACGGGTATCGTTGAGCATAAAGATGCCAGCGACGCACAACGTCAGATTCAGGAGATCAACACCGGTATCCTGATTGCTAATGGCGCGGACCTGAAGCGCTGGCTGTCGAAGCTCAACAACAACAATGCGCAGGGTGAGTACTACATCACCGACATCATCGCGATGGCCTATCAGGAAGGGCGTGAGATTGCGGCGGTTCATCCGGCACGCATTAGCGAAACCGAAGGGGTGAATAACCGCCTTCAGCTTTCCCGCCTGGAACGCGTTTATCAGTCCGAACAGGCTGAAAAACTGCTCCTGGCAGGCGTTATGCTGCGTGACCCGGCGCGTTTCGATCTGCGCGGGACCTTATCTCACGGGCGCGACGTTGAAATCGATACTAACGTTATCTTTGAAGGCAACGTCACGCTTGGCCACCGCGTCAAAATTGGTGCCGGTTGTGTTATCAAAAACAGCGTCATCGGTGACGACTGCGACATTAGCCCGTACAGCGTGGTTGAAGATGCACATCTGGACGCGGCATGCACCATTGGGCCGTTCGCACGCCTGCGCCCTGGCGCTGAATTGCTCGAAGGCGCCCATGTTGGCAATTTCGTTGAGATGAAAAAAGCGCGTCTGGGCAAAGGTTCCAAAGCCGGCCATTTAACCTACCTGGGTGATGCAGAAATTGGCGATAACGTGAACATTGGTGCAGGAACAATCACCTGCAACTATGACGGTGCCAACAAGTTTAAAACCATCATCGGTGATGATGTTTTTGTCGGTTCTGATACCCAGCTGGTGGCACCAGTGACGGTCGGGAACGGGGTAACCATTGCCGCCGGGACGACCGTGACGCGCGATGTCGCCGACAATGAGCTGGTGCTGAGCCGCGTGCCGCAGGTTCACAAGCAGGGCTGGAAACGCCCGGTGAAGAAAAAGTAACGACCTGCACCCTGCTCTCTCCCGCGAGGAGAGCGCTCGTTCGGTGCGGTGTTTTTCGCCCTCGCCCCTATGGGGAGAGGGTTGGGGTGAGGGGATAACATAATCCTCCCCCCAAAGGCAGTACTTATAACAATAACCCCACTCTCTACAAGGCTCGGGGTGCCCGGAAAGGGCAAATACAGGTCAGCGACAACGCATGGCATAACGCCATAATCAGGAAATTAAACTATGTGTGGAATTGTTGGCGCAGTTGCGCAGCGTGATATTGCTGAAATCCTTCTCGAAGGTTTACGTCGTCTGGAATACCGTGGTTACGACTCTGCCGGTCTGGCGGTTGTGGATGCAGAAGGGCATATGACCCGTCTGCGTCGTCTCGGTAAAGTGCAGATGCTGGCCCAGGCTGCGGAAGATCATCCGCTGCACGGTGGCACGGGTATTGCGCACACCCGCTGGGCGACCCACGGCGAACCGTCTGAAGGCAATGCGCACCCGCATGTGTCCGAACACATCGTGGTCGTGCATAACGGCATTATCGAAAACCACGAACCGCTGCGCGAAGAACTTAAAGCGCGCGGCTATACCTTCGTCTCTGAAACCGACACCGAAGTTATTGCTCACCTGGTTCACTGGGAGCTGGAGCAGGGCGGTACACTGCGTGAAGCGGTGCTGCGCGCGATCCCTCAGCTGCGCGGTGCATACGGTACGGTAATCATGGATTCACGCGATCCGTCCACGCTGCTGGCCGCACGTTCCGGTAGCCCAATGGTTATCGGTCTGGGCATGGGCGAGAACTTTATCGCCTCTGACCAGCTGGCACTTCTGCCGGTTACCCGTCGCTTTATCTTCCTGGAAGAGGGTGATATCGCGGAAGTGACGCGTCGCAGCGTGACGGTATTCGATACCAAAGGCGAGCAGGTGAAACGCCCGGAGATCGAATCCAATCTGCAGTACGACGCAGGCGACAAAGGCGCTTACCGTCACTACATGCAGAAAGAAATTTACGAGCAGCCGAACGCCATCAAAAACACCCTGACCGGGCGCATTAGCCACGGCGAGGTGGACCTGAGCGAACTGGGCGCCAACGCCAATGAGCTGCTCGGTAAGGTTGAGCATATTCAGATCGTGGCCTGCGGTACCTCCTACAACTCCGGTATGGTCTCCCGCTACTGGTTTGAATCCCTGGCCGGTGTCCCGTGTGACGTGGAAATCGCTTCAGAATTCCGCTACCGCAAATCCGCGGTGCGTCGTAATAGCCTGATGATCACCCTTTCCCAGTCTGGCGAAACGGCGGACACCCTGGCGGCGCTGCGTCTCTCTAAAGAGCTGGGCTATCTGGGCTCTCTGGCCATCTGTAACGTGCCGGGTTCTTCGCTGGTTCGTGAATCCGATCTGGCGCTGATGACCAACGCAGGCACGGAAATCGGCGTGGCCTCCACCAAAGCGTTTACCACTCAACTGACCGTTCTGCTGATGCTGGTGGCGAAACTGGCGCGTCTGAAAGGACAGGATGCGGCTGTTGAGCATGACATCGTTCATGGCCTGCAGGCGCTGCCAAGCCGTATTGAGCAGATGCTGTCTCAGGACAAACGCATTGAAGCGCTGGCGGAAGATTTCTCTGACAAACATCACGCCCTGTTCCTCGGCCGTGGCGATCAGTATCCAATTGCGCTGGAAGGCGCGTTGAAGCTGAAAGAGATCTCCTACATCCACGCGGAAGCTTACGCAGCAGGCGAGCTGAAACACGGCCCGCTGGCGCTGATTGACGCAGACATGCCGGTCATCGTTGTGGCACCTAACAACGAACTGCTGGAAAAACTGAAGTCCAATATCGAAGAAGTCCGCGCCCGCGGTGGTGTACTGTACGTCTTCGCCGATAAAGACGCCGGCTTTGCGAGCAGCGACAATATGCACATCATCGATATGCCGCATGTGGAAGAGGTGATTGCCCCTATCTTCTACACCGTTCCGCTGCAGTTGCTGGCCTATCACGTCGCGCTGATCAAAGGCACTGACGTTGACCAGCCACGTAACCTGGCGAAATCGGTCACCGTAGAATAATCCCCTCAGGCTCCACCTTCGGGTGGAGCTTTTTTACCCTTCCTGGTTTGTTTTTAATCAACCCATCCGCATTTTTATTTATGACAATCTGTCATCTTCAGCTACTTTTTTCAGTGTCACATAAAGAAAATATTTCTGAAAACTTGCTGTCATGTAAGTGGTTAACTAGATGATAATTAAATGAATTTTTACTGATATTTAAGCTAAATTTTCATTGTCATAAAACTGTCATAATTCGTACATTTATCTGTCACCTGTTTGTCCTATTTTGCTCATCGTAGCCACTAAACAACGATTTACGAAAATCTTGCAGGAGACATTATGAAAGTTATGCGTACCACTGTCGCAACTGTTGTCGCCGCGACCTTATCTCTGAGCGCGTTCTCTGTATTTGCAGAAGCAAGCCTGACTGGCGCTGGTGCAACCTTCCCTGCGCCGGTGTATGCCAAATGGGCGGATACCTACCAGAAAGAAACCGGTAACAAGGTTAACTATCAGGGTATCGGCTCCTCCGGTGGCGTAAAACAAATTACCGCGAATACCGTTGATTTCGGCGCATCAGACGCTCCACTGTCTGATGACAAACTGGCGCAGGAAGGCCTGTTCCAGTTCCCGACCGTTATCGGTGGTGTTGTGCTGGCCGTTAACATTCCAGGCCTGAAATCAGGCGAGCTGGTCCTGGACGGCAAAACCCTGGGTGACATCTACCTCGGTAAAATCAAAAAATGGGATGACGAAGCCATCACCAAACTGAACCCGGGTGTCAAACTGCCTTCGCAGAACATCGCAGTGGTTCGTCGTGCAGATGGTTCCGGTACCTCTTTCGTTTTCACCAGCTACCTGGCGAAAGTGAACGAAGAGTGGAAATCTAAAGTCGGTTCCGGCTCTACCGTTAACTGGCCAACCGGTCTGGGTGGTAAAGGCAACGACGGTATCGCCGCGTTCGTACAGCGTCTGCCTGGTTCTATCGGCTATGTAGAGTATGCGTACGCTAAGCAGAATAACCTGTCCTACACCAAACTGGTTTCTGCCGATGGCAAGCCAGTCAGCCCGACTGAAGAGAACTTTGCTAACGCTGCAAAAGGCGCTGACTGGAGCAAATCCTTCGCTCAGGATCTGACTAACCAGAAAGGCGACGGTGCGTGGCCAATCACCTCTACCACCTTCATTCTGGTTCACAAAGAGCAGAAGAAACCTGAGCAGGGCGCTGAAGTGTTGAAGTTCTTTGACTGGGCGTACAAAAACGGCGGCAAACAGGCTAACGCGCTGGATTACGCCACCCTGCCGGACAACGTGGTTGAGCAGATTCGCGCTGCATGGAAAACCAACGTGAAAGACAGCAGCGGTAAAGCATTGTATTAATTTAGTATTCTGACGAAAATGGCGGGTGGCGCTCGCGCTACCCGCCGATTTCGTAAACGCGTTTAACAGAAGAGTGATTTATGGCTGCAACAAAGCCTGCATTTAACCCTCCGGGTAAAAAAGGTGACATGATTTTCAGCGCGCTGGTCAAACTGGCTGCGCTGATTGTGCTATTGCTGCTGGGCGGCATTATCGTGTCCCTGATTTTCTCCTCCTGGCCGAGCATCCAGAAATTCGGTTTCTCCTTCCTGTGGACCAAAGAGTGGGATGCGCCGAACGATATCTACGGTGCGCTGGTGCCGATTTACGGCACGCTGGTGACGTCGTTTATCGCTCTGCTGATTGCGGTGCCGGTGAGCTTTGGTATTGCCCTGTTCCTGACGGAACTGGCGCCGGGCTGGCTGCGTCGTCCACTGGGTATCGCCATTGAACTGCTGGCCGCTATTCCAAGTATCGTGTACGGCATGTGGGGCCTGTTTATCTTTGCTCCCCTGTTCGCAACGTACTTCCAGGAACCGGTGGGTAATGTTCTCTCCGCCATTCCGTTTGTCGGCACCCTGTTCTCTGGCCCGGCTTTCGGTATCGGTATTCTGGCTGCGGGGGTGATCCTCGCCATTATGATTATTCCGTACATTGCGGCGGTAATGCGCGATGTCTTCGAACAAACCCCGGTGATGATGAAAGAGTCGGCCTACGGCATCGGCTGCACCACCTGGGAAGTTATCTGGCGCATCGTCCTTCCGTTCACCAAAAATGGGGTGATTGGCGGCGTCATGCTGGGTTTAGGCCGTGCTTTGGGTGAAACCATGGCGGTGACCTTTATTATCGGTAACACCTACCAGCTCGACAGCGCCTCCCTCTACATGCCGGGTAACAGTATTACTTCCGCACTGGCGAATGAATTTGCCGAAGCGGAATCCGGGCTGCACGTCGCGGCGCTGATGGAACTGGGCCTAATCCTGTTTGTGATTACCTTCATTGTGCTGGCGATCTCCAAGCTGATGATCCTGCGTCTCGCAAAAAATGAGGGGGCACGCTAATGGCAACTCTCGAAATGCAAAGCACCACTGCGCTGGCGGAATCCCGTCGCAAAATGCAGGCGAAGCGTCGTTTCAAAAACCGCGTTGCGTTGACGCTCTCAATGGCAACGATGGCGTTCGGTCTGTTCTGGCTGGTCTGGATCCTGTTCTCGACCGTTGTGCGCGGCATCGACGGGATGTCGCTGTCACTGTTCACCGAGATGACGCCGCCGCCAAATACGGCGGGCGGCGGCCTGGCGAATGCCCTGGCGGGCAGTGGTTTGCTGATCCTCTGGGCGACGGTAGTTGGTACACCGCTTGGCATTATGGCGGGGATTTATCTGGCGGAGTACGGGCGTAAATCCTGGCTGGCAGAGGTGATTCGTTTCATTAACGACATCCTGCTGTCTGCGCCGTCTATCGTGGTCGGTCTGTTTGTTTACACCATTGTGGTGGCACAGATGGAACACTTCTCCGGCTGGGCCGGCGTGATTGCGCTGGCGCTGCTGCAGGTACCTATCGTCATTCGTACCACCGAGAACATGCTGAAACTGGTGCCGGATAGCCTGCGTGAAGCGGCTTACGCGCTGGGCACGCCGAAGTGGAAAATGATCTCCGCGATTACGCTAAAAGCCTCCGTCTCCGGGATCATGACCGGTATCCTGCTGGCCATTGCCCGTATTGCAGGCGAAACGGCGCCGCTGCTGTTTACTGCCCTCTCCAACCAGTTCTGGAGTACGGACATGATGCAGCCTATCGCCAACCTGCCGGTGACGATTTTTAAATTTGCGATGAGCCCATTCGCGGAATGGCAGCAGCTGGCCTGGGCCGGGGTGCTGATCATTACCCTTTGCGTACTGTTGCTGAACATTCTGGCGCGCGTCATTTTCGCGAAGCAGAAACACGGTTAAATTTTTACGGCGCGGCAGATCGCGGCGCCGAATGAGGAAATGAGTCAATGAGTATGGTTGATACTGCCCCGGGTAAGATTCAGGTTCGTGATTTGAACTTCTACTACGGCAAATTCCATGCCCTGAAGAACATCAACCTGGATATCGCCAGGAACCAGGTCACGGCATTTATCGGTCCGTCTGGCTGTGGTAAATCCACGCTGCTGCGTACCTTTAACAAAATGTATTCGCTCTATCCGGAGCAGCGTGCCGAAGGTGAAATCATCCTGGACGGCGATAACATTCTGACCAACAGCCAGGATATCGCCCTGCTGCGTGCAAAAGTCGGGATGGTGTTCCAGAAACCGACGCCGTTCCCGATGTCCATCTACGACAACATTGCCTTTGGCGTACGTCTGTTTGAAAAGCTCTCCCGTACGGATATGGATGAGCGCGTTCAGTGGGCTTTGACCAAGGCCGCATTATGGAACGAAACCAAAGATAAGTTGCACCAGAGCGGTTACTCTCTCTCCGGTGGTCAGCAGCAGCGTCTGTGCATTGCGCGTGGTATCGCCATTCGCCCGGAAGTGTTGTTGCTGGATGAGCCGTGTTCAGCTCTGGACCCGATCTCAACCGGCCGTATTGAAGAGTTGATCACCGAGCTGAAGCAGGATTACACCGTGGTTATCGTGACCCACAACATGCAGCAGGCTGCGCGTTGTTCCGATTACACGGCGTTTATGTACCTGGGCGAGTTGATTGAGTTCAGTAATACGGACGATCTGTTCACCAAGCCCGCTAAAAAGCAAACAGAAGACTATATCACCGGTCGTTACGGTTGATTCAGGAGCGCGCTATGGACAATCTCAATCTTAACAAACACATTTCAGGCCAGTTCAACGCAGAGCTGGAAAGTATTCGCACTCAGGTGATGACCATGGGTGGCATGGTTGAGCAGCAGCTTTCCGATGCCATTACCGCGATGCACAACCAGGACAGCGAGCTGGCAAAGCGCGTTATCGAAGGTGATAAAAACGTCAATATGATGGAAGTCGCCATTGATGAAGCCTGCGTGCGTATTATCGCCAAGCGTCAGCCAACGGCGAGCGACCTGCGTCTGGTTATGGCGATCATCAAAACCATCGCCGAGCTGGAGCGTATTGGTGACGTTGCAGATAAAATCTGCCGCACCGCGCTGGAGAAATTCTCTCAGCAGCACCAGCCACTGCTGGTGAGCCTCGAGTCGCTGGGTCGTCATACCGTGCAGATGCTGCATGACGTACTGGATGCCTTTGCGCGTATGGATCTGGACGAAGCGGTACGTATCTACCGTGAAGACAAAAAGGTCGACCAGGAGTATGAAGGCATCGTGCGTCAGCTGATGACCTACATGATGGAAGACTCCCGTACGATCCCAAGCGTCCTGACCGCGCTGTTCTGCGCGCGCTCAATCGAGCGTATCGGTGACCGTTGCCAGAACATTTGCGAATACATCTTCTACTTCGTGAAAGGACAGGATTTCCGTCACGTTGGCGGCGATGAGCTGGACAAGCTGCTGGCGGGTAAAGATCCGAAAGAGTGATGCGCTAACATGCCCGGTGCTGCTGAGCTTACCGGGCCTGCGAGCCTTATAGGCCGGATAAGCGTCAGCGCTATCCGGCTTTTTTTAGCGAGTAATATTCCACCCGCGAGCCTTCCACAATTCTGGCAGCTGCGCCAGATCGGTGAAGGTCGTCACTTTTGGATGATCGATCGGTTTGTTGTGCGGATCGGCGCAGAAGTAAAACACCTCCATACCCGCATCAATCCCCGACTGCGCTCCCGCAGAAGAGTCATCCACCAGAATGCAGTTCGCCACGTTAACGTTCATCGCTTTTGCTGCATGGAACATCAACGCCGGGTCTGGCTTCCAGCGCTGGATATCGTAGCCGCTGAACAGTTTTTCCGGGAAGTGGTGCAACATTTCAAGCTTACCCAGCGAGTGCTGCATTTTGCTGACCGGACCGTTCGAGACCACGCAGATGGGCACCGTCATCGCATCCAGAAGCGCATTCGCCCCGGCAATGACCTCCAGTTCGGAGTCGAAGAGGCGTGCGACCTCGGCGCGGTAGACCGGCTCCAGATCTGCTTTCGCCAGATCCACACCGTGCTCTTCGTTAATGATGTCGATGATCTCGTAGAGCTTCACACCTTTAAAGCGTTTAAACACCTCTTCGAGATCCAGCGTAATGCCAAATTCCCTGAACATGGTCACATACGCGCGGGAACAAATGACCTCACTGTCGACCAGCGTACCGTCGCAGTCGAAAAATACCGCTTCAATTCCGGACATGCCTTTCCCTTTTTACAAGTTTAACGTTTACGTACGGCAGTTTAATGAGACGCAATCGTTGCCGTATAAGCAAAATCAATGAAAAAAGTATCTTGTAACCGCCACTATTGTCGCATTTTGGTATAGGATAGCGACGAATTTTCCCTCCTTGTTCGGAAATTGATGATGAGTCAACAATACACTACCCAGACATCTGGTCAGGGTCTGCTTGAGCGCGTGTTTAAACTGCGTGAGCACGGCACAACGGCACGCACCGAAGTGATCGCCGGTTTCACCACCTTCCTGACGATGGTCTATATCGTTTTTGTTAACCCACAAATTCTGGGCGTTGCTGGCATGGACACCAGCGCCGTCTTCGTGACCACCTGTCTGATCGCTGCGCTGGGCAGTATCCTGATGGGTGTGTTCGCTAACCTGCCCGTGGCGCTGGCCCCGGCAATGGGTCTAAACGCTTTCTTCGCGTTCGTGGTCGTCCAGGCGATGGGTCTGCCATGGCAGGTCGGCATGGGTGCTATCTTCTGGGGCGCGGTTGGCCTGCTGTTGCTGACCATTTTCCGCGTACGTTACTGGATGATAGCCAATATTCCGGTGAGCCTGCGCGTGGGCATTACCAGCGGTATTGGTCTGTTTATCGGCATGATGGGTCTGAAAAACGCAGGCGTTATCGTGGCTAACCCGGACACGCTGGTGAGCATCGGTCACCTGACCTCGCACAACGTGCTGCTGGGCGTGCTGGGCTTCTTTATCATCGCTATCCTGGCCTCGCGCAATATTCATGCGGCCGTGCTGGTTTCTATCGTGGTCACCACGCTGCTGGGCTGGATGCTGGGCGATGTGCAGTACAAAGGGATTGTCTCCGCGCCACCGAGCGTATCTACCGTCATTGGGCACGTCGATCTGGCAGGCTCCCTGAACCTGGGTCTGGCGGGCGTGATTTTCTCCTTCATGCTGGTTAACCTGTTTGACTCCTCCGGTACGCTGATTGGCGTGACCGACAAAGCCGGCCTGGCGGATGAGAATGGGAAATTCCCGCGCATGAAGCAGGCGCTGTTTGTTGACAGTGTCTCCTCTGTCACCGGCGCGTTTATCGGTACATCGTCTGTTACCGCTTACATTGAATCCTCTTCAGGTGTCTCTGTGGGTGGCCGTACCGGTCTGACGGCGGTTGTGGTGGGTATCCTGTTCCTGCTGGTGATCTTCCTGTCGCCGCTGGCGGGCATGGTGCCTCCGTATGCAGCAGCCGGCGCGCTGATCTACGTGGGGGTGTTAATGACCTCCAGCCTGTCGCGCGTGAAGTGGGATGATTTAACCGAAGCGGTGCCTGCGTTTATTACCGCGGTGATGATGCCGTTTAGCTTCTCGATCACCGAAGGTATCGCGCTGGGCTTTATCTCCTACTGCGTTATGAAGATTGGTACCGGTCGCTTCCGCGACCTCAGCCCGTGCGTCATCATTGTGGCGCTGCTGTTTGTGCTGAAGATTGTTTTTATTGATGCCAAATAAACAGAAAGCCCTTTTCGACGAAAAGGGCTTTTGTGTTTGCGCCCTCTCCCTGTGGGAGAGGGCCAGAGTGAGGGTGTCAGACTACGTTTAAGCTTTCACTCGCTTAATATAATCACCAAACGCGGTCAGTTGGCCAGAAAGATGGTCACGCGTACTTTGATCCACCACTTCACCCGTCTGCGGGTCGACCTTGTTCTGAATCACGCCCCCCATAAATTCCGGTTTGTTCATTACCATCGCATCCAGGAAGACCAGGATCTGACGCAGATGGTACTGGCAGCGTGCCCCGCCAATCGCGCCCATAGAGCTGGTCTGGATCAGCACCGGTTTACCCGACAGCGGTTGCTCCGGGAGACGGGATAACCAGTCAATGGCGTTCTTCAGGCCACCCGGGACGGAGTAGTTATATTCAGGCGTAACAATCACCACGCCGTCGGCCTGGCGGATCTGCTCTGCAAGCGCTTCTACGCTCTGTGGAAACCCTTCTTCCTGCTGCACATCCGCGTCGTAAAGCGGAATGTCGCCAATCGATGGCAGGGCGCTAATGTCCATACCTGCCGGTGCCAGCTGAGGCAGCGTGCGGGCAACCATCCCGTTAAATGAACCTTTGCGCAGGCTTCCCAGTAACGTAACAACTTTCAACGTATCAGACATGATTACTCCTGTTTCATCATGATGACCCTGAATGGATCAGCTAAGGGTATATGCTTTTTCTGCCGGTAAACTGGTTAATCTCATCAGGCGTGCGGCGGGTTCGTTGGCTCGCTCGGGCACATCCGGAAGGCTACTCCATCCGTGTTGACTGTCAAATTCCCAGATTTTCAATCGTTCGATGGCGGGGGTCACCGCGATGGACCAAATCAGTACGTCTTCGGCATCGCTGAGCGCCTCTACCAGCGTGGCTTTAGCGGAACGCAGACGTCCGGAGCCGGGAAGCAATTGCAGCAGGCTGGCGTCGTCTGATGCACAGCCACAGAGCTTTCGAATGCTCTGGCGTAAGGTAATGAGCTGAGCTCTGGCCTCGATGGGATCGTTCTGGTTACGCACCCACAGCTTTTCATTGCTGGAAAGCGGGTAGTCATCGTGCGGGTTCGCGCCGTGGAAGCCGCGGGTTGCGTGCTGAAGCTCCATGTCCAGGCCGCAATCCCCTTCAGTGGTGAGCGCGACGCCAATGATATTGCCCGTATAGGCAATGGAGAAACGCGGCAGCTCCGGGTCGGCAAAGACCGGGCGGCCTTCAGGTTGGGTGAGGATATCCGGCAGTTCACTGGTGCCGTACAGCATGAACATCAGCTCAGCGAGAAGCGCGCGGGATGCCAAAAACCGCGTCCGGCGATGCTCCGGCAGTTTACGTGCTTCCTGGTGACACGCGGATGAAATTCTGGCCGATACGAGATGTCCCTCTGTCAGTATCCCTCTTGCAAAGTGCGTTGCCATTTTTCGCTCCTTGATAATGGTCGTATTCGGTTAAACGGTTACATGATTATCGCTTAACTTGCCTTCTGTTTTAATCAGTAAATGGGAGTAAGAGAAGCCTGAGGACCCAACTTTACATTTTCTTAGGCAAAAATAAGCGCTGGAGCGGCATATAGCGCTTTGATTGTCTCACGGAGCCAGAGGATTTTCGGATTATGGCTGTTTCGTTTATGCCAGATCAGCGTGAAAGGAACGGTCAGTTTTTCAGCCTGGGCTTCATCAATGGGAATGGGCAGGGCGATCAGCTTACGCTGGTGGAGTTGATTATAGTGATGGCAGTAGTGTGGCGCCGTGGCGATGTAGTTATGGCCGGGCTGCGCCGCCATAAACATCGACTGTTCGAAACCGGGCAGGCTCATGGCGATATTACGCTCACGTCCCATCTCTCTGAGCACCTCATCAAGCGCCCAGGTGTCGCTGCGCTCCCAGAAGATGCTGATATGCGGATAGCGGAGGAAAGTCTCCAGGTTCCACTCTTCCCGAAGAGCCGGATGATCTTCGCGCAAATAGACGCAGGGACGGTCGCTGAACAAAATTTCGTAGTCGATAAACCACGGCATGAGCTTCAACAGCTCGCGGGAGCGCGGATGTGTTTCACGGCCCGTGAAGCCAAGATCGACTTCTCCGCGCGTAATGGCATCCACCGAGTCGTAATCCCAGTGGCGCATCTTTACCGTGGCCTGTGGATAGCGCTGATTGACCTGCTCGAGCAGGGCATTAAAACGGATCAGCATCAGAGGCGTTTCCGCGGCCAGCACGAACGTCAGCCCGCCCGGGGAGTCATGATGGAATTTATCGAGGATCTGATTGCCAATCTGCATCCAGTCGGCCAGATCCTGCTCCAGACTCATCGTCAGCGGTGTCGGCAGCAGGCCTAACGGTGTTTTCACAAACAGCGGATCGTCAAACCAGTCGCGCAGTTTCGCCAGCGATTTACTTACCGCGGACGGGGTCACGTTCATCCGTTTCGCGGCTTTGGTTACGCTGCGCTCCTGCAGCAAAAGCTGCAGGCACAACAACAGGTTAAGATCGAGACTGCTGATTGGCTTCTTCATAATGGGCCGCGGGCTGGATGACCATAAGTAAGGTAATGCAGAGCATGCTACAACCAATCAGAATCCCGATCAGCATATTGAGCGCATTAAGGCCGATGACCGCCGCCAGCCATATCCACAGCGACGAACCGCAGACCTGCGCAATACCCAGTACCGAGCTTGCCACACCCGCGCGCAGCGAGAACGGGCCAAGTGCCTGACTCATCGCCACGCCAAAGCCGACGGAGAAGCCGGCGCAAATCAGCGTAATCCCTACCAGCATCAGCGCATGTGTGCTGGTGGTCGCCAGAATCCCCCCCGCAGCGAGGAACAGCACCTGAGAGGTTAGCATGAGCGTGCGCTGACGGAAGATATTCAGTGCGA
This sequence comes from Enterobacter sp. V89_11, assembly GCF_029967775.1. Lineage (NCBI taxonomy): Bacteria > Pseudomonadati > Pseudomonadota > Gammaproteobacteria > Enterobacterales > Enterobacteriaceae > Enterobacter > Enterobacter sp. V89_11. The sequence continues at coordinate 39,775 of NZ_JASCAN010000006.1, forward strand.
ACGGCGTCGAGAACGAGACGGCCATACTGACCATCGCGGTAAGTGCCATCACGGTGGAATACTCACCGCGATCAAACCCCATGGTCTCCATCAGCAACACCGGGGAAACGTTTACATACGTCAGGATCACTGCCACGCTCAGTGTGGTAATGGCCAGGCGACTCAGGAAAAAGCGGTTTAGCAGCGTCTCGGCCGGATGAAGGGTTGCCGTATGGCCTGCGTTTTGCGAGCCTGGATGGGTCTCTTTCAGCACCGTGATCGAGAGGATAAAGACCAGCGCACCCATGGCCGCCATCGTCCAGAACAGGCTCTGCCATGGGAATTTCAGCATGATCAGATAGCCCACCACCGGCGCCATCACCGGAATGATGCAGGTAATACCGTTGAGCATGGAAAGCACTTTGGCACGGCGCTGGGCGCTTAAGGTATCGCGCAGGATGGCGAAGGCCACCACATAACAGCCACCGGCACCTATTCCCTGGATAAAGCGTCCTGTCAGGAACAGGGTACTGTCCTGGGCCAGGGAGCAGAGCATTGACGCCAGCGCGAAGATGAGGGCACAGGTAATGGCCATGGGCTGACGACCCGCTTTGTCCGCGATTTTCCCGGCAAATACCATCGATGATGCCATCCCGGCGAGATAGGCCGAAAACGCAATATGCAGCTGCGCCTCGCTGGCACCCAGATCGCGGGCAATGTGCGGCAGCCCCACCAGATACATATCAATACCCGATGGATAGAGCAGAACCAGCGCAAAACTACAAAACAGAAAACGAGCCATAAACCCCCCATAGATGCAGGCAAGCAGAATAGGGGGATAAAAGGGATTAGGCGAGTTGCCATTTGGACAAAGGTGATTTCCCGGGAGGAAATCACCCTTCATCAGCGGTAATTACTTGCCGATACAGAAGCTCGAGAAAATCCGTCCCAGCAGATCGTCCGAGGTAAATTCGCCAGTTATCTCACTCAGATTTTGCTGCGCCAGACGCAGCTCTTCCGCCAGCAGTTCACCCGCCCATGCGCCAAGCAGCTGCGCTTTCCCCTGATCGAGGTGGCGTGCCGCGTCTTCCAGCGCCTGAAGGTGACGACGGCGCGCAAGGAAGCCGCCTTCCATACTGGTATCAAAGCCCATGCTCTGTTTGAGATGGTTGCGCAGGTCGTCAACGCCTTCACCGGTACGGGCCGACAGGCGAATAAGTGAGTGGCCATTCACTTCACTGATACCCAGCGTTTCGCCGGTCACATCCGCTTTATTACGCACCACGGTGATCGGCAGTTTTGCTGGCAGGCGGGCAATAAAGTCGGGCCAGATGTCCGCCGGATCAACGGCATCGGTCGTGGTACCGTCCACCATAAACAGCACGCGGTCAGCCTGCTCAATCTCTTGCCAGGCACGTTCGATACCGATGCGCTCTACTTCGTCACTGGCGTCGCGAAGACCTGCCGTGTCGATGATGTGCAGCGGCATACCGTCGATATGAATATGCTCACGCAGCACGTCGCGGGTGGTACCGGCGATGTCGGTGACGATCGCCGCTTCACGGCCCGCCAGGGCGTTGAGCAGGCTCGATTTACCGGCGTTAGGGCGGCCCGCAATTACGACCTTCATCCCCTCGCGCAGCAGGCTACCCTGACGTGCTTCGGCACGCACCGCGTCGAGATCGGCCATCACGCTATTGAGCTGAGCTTCAATTTTACCGTCAGAGAGGAAGTCGATCTCCTCATCCGGGAAATCGATAGCTGCTTCGACATAGATGCGCAGGTGAGTAAGTGCTTCCACAAGATGATTCACGCGCGCCGAGAACGCGCCCTGAAGCGAGTTCAGTGCGGAGCGGGCTGCCTGCTCGGAGCTGGCGTCGATCAGGTCAGCAATTGCTTCTGCCTGTGCGAGGTCGAGCTTGTCGTTCAGGAAGGCACGCTCGGAGAACTCACCTGGCTTTGCAATGCGCAGGCCCGGCAGCGTCAGAATGCGTTTTAACAGCAGGTCGAGGATGACCGGGCCACCGTGGCCCTGCAGCTCCAGCACGTCTTCTCCGGTAAAGGAGTTCGGGCCCGGGAACCACAGCGCAATGCCCTGGTCCAGCGGCGTGCCGTCAGTGTCTTTAAACGGCAGATAATCAGCGTAGCGCGGCTTTGGCAGTTTACCCAGCACCGCTTCGGCGACCTCGCGGGCCTTCAGGCCGGAGATACGCAGAATGCCTACACCACCGCGTCCCGGTGGGGTTGCCTGGGCGACGATAGTGTCGTTATGGCTCATGGTTGGTCTCGTTCAATACAAATAAAAAAGGCGGTCAATCGACCGCCCTTATTTTAGCGTTAACTTACCGAATCAGGACTTTTTCTTTTCGCGGCTATGCAGGCCACGTTTTTCCAGACCACGGTAAATCAGCTGCTGCTGGATAATGGTCACCAGGTTGCTGACGATATAGTACAGCACCAGACCTGACGGGAACCACAGGAAGAACACGGTGAAGATGACCGGCATAAAGGTCATGATCTTCTGCTGCATCGGGTCGGTCACGGTGGTCGGCGACATCTTCTGGATGAAGAACATCGTTACGCCCATCAGGATCGGCAGGATGTAGTACGGGTCCTGTGCAGACAGGTCATGGATCCACAGGGCGAACGGCGCGTGGCGCAGCTCAACGGAACCCATCAGCATGTAGTACAGCGCAAGGAAGATTGGCATCTGAATCAGCAGCGGGAAGCAACCACCCAGTGGGTTCACTTTCTCTGCTTTATACAGGGCCATCATCTCCTGGCTCTGACGCTGTTTGTCATCGCCCAGACGCTCACGCATTGCCTGAATCTTAGGCTGCAGCATACGCATCTTCGCCATGGAGGTGTACTGCGCTTTAGTCAGCGGGTACATGATGCCACGTACGATGAAGGTGATAACGATGATGGAGAAGCCCCAGTTACCCAGGAAGCTGTGGATGAACTTCAGCAGCTTAAACAGCGGCTGAGAGATGAACCACAACCAGCCGTAGTCCACGGTCAGATCCAGGTGCGGCGCAACGGCAGCCATTTTGTCCTGGATTTCCGGACCGACCCACAGGGTGCTTGCCAGCTTACCGGTTTGACCCGGCTGTACCAGAACCGGCTGAGATTTGTAGCCAATGGCTGCAAGACCGTTACCCAGGTTCGCGGTATAGAAGTTGTTAGTACCGTCGTTCGTTGGCACCCACGCAGTGGCGAAATACTGCTGCAGCATTGCCACCCAACCGCCTTTAGCGCTGACGTTCAGGTTTTCGTTATCGGCAATGGTGTCGAATTTGTATTTCTCGTACTTCGCATCAGGCGTGGAGTACGCCGCGCCACGGAAGGTATGCAGCGCAAAGTTGCTGCTTCCGGTGTCACGGTGAGACGGCAGATTGATGGACTGCTTCAGCTGACCAAAGGTCGACAGTTCCAGCGGTTTCGCACTGGTGTTCTGAACGCTGTAGCCCACGTTCACCGCATATTCACCGCGTTTCAGGGTGAAGGTTTTGGTGAAGGTGTTGCCCGCGGCGTCGGTGTAGGTCATCGGGATAGCGATTTCGTTCTGACCATCAGCCAGTACGAAGGTCTCTTTCTCGACGTTGTACAGTGGACGCGCACCGTTAGCCGGGTTATCCGGGCCATCACGACCGGTCAGGCCGCTCTGAGCCTGGTAGATAAACTCAGGCGTGGTTTCCAGTAACTGGAACGGTTCGTTAGACTTCAGCTCTTTTGGGTAGGTCAACAGCAGCGCCTGCTCAACATCACCACCACGGGTGTTGATAGTCAGCTCAAGCACATCGGTCTTAACCGTAATCTGTTTCCCCTGGCCACTGGCCGGTACGCCCTGGTCGGCGGCGCTACCCGCTGCGGTGGTCGTAGTCTGCGTGGTCTGCTGCTGGGGTTGAGGATTTTTATCCTGCTCCCATGCCTGCCAGATCATGAAAGACACGAACAACAAAGCGATGATAAGAAGATTGCGTTGCGAATCCATCGTTAGTGTTCTCTGGTATCAAAGGGTCCTGGCGGGACGGGATCGTCTCCACCTGGGTGTAAAGGGTGGCATTTTAATACGCGTTTCACCGTCAACCAACTGCCTTTTATCACTCCAAACCTGCGCAATGCCTCAATTCCGTAGCTTGAGCATGTTGGCGTGAAACGGCAGTGCGGCCCGAGTAGCGGACTAATCAGGCGTTGATAGACCCGAATGAGGGCTATCAGGACCCGCGAGCCAGGCGACAATGGCGGCGCCATAATTTTTCCAACGCTTCCGAGAGAGCACGGTTATCGAGGTCGGCAACCCCTTTTTTAGCCACCACCACGAAATCCATTGAAGGCAGTTCGTGCTGACGTAAACGGAAGCTTTCACGCGTCAGACGTTTAATCCGATTGCGTTCATGCGCACGCTTAACGTTTTTCTTGGCGACAGTAAGACCGATGCGGGGATGCCCCAGCGAATTCAGGCGGCCGAGGATGGTGATTTGCGGCGTGCCAGCCCGTTGTGGCTGCTGGAAGACGAAAGTGAAATGAGTGGGAGTTAACAAACGTAACTCCCTGGGAAATGCTAGCTTAACCACTCAGGGGTTAGCTTTATTACTTGGAAACGGTCAGACGAGCGCGGCCTTTAGCACGACGACGTGCCAGAACCTGACGACCATTTTTAGTAGCCATACGAGCACGGAAGCCGTGAGAACGGTTGCGCTTCAGTACAGACGGTTGAAAAGTGCGTTTCATGGCGATTTCTACCTAAACTTGAATAAATTCACTGACTTTTGCGTATACCCGAACGAGTTTCGAACGACTAACGCCTCAGCGTGGGTGATTAAAGAGGCCGGATTGTAATAATTGTACACTCCGGAGTCAATTCTCTTTCCTTATTTCCCGCGTATTTCCGCACGTTTTCGCGTGGAAAATGAGCAACGGACGACGCAGGAAGATGAGCACCACGCGCCGGGTCGAGGATTATACGGCCTCCCAAACAAAGCGCAAGGATCGTCCCGGATCTTCGTTAGATCATTTAAGCAAGAAATTGTCTGTGCTCATTAATTTTTCCAATATGCGGGCTAAATCGTAGGGTACTCGCCCCAGGATCGTTTACACTTACCCGGTTTCCGATCTTCCTGTGGATAAATCGGGAAGAATCTGTGAGAAACAGAAGATCTCTGGCTCAGTTTAGGCTATGATCCGCGGTCCCGATCGGGATCCAGCGATCCTGGCCGGGTATAACCGCAGATAGCGGTTCGCACATCACCCTTTTGCACAGGGTCATGTCGATGTGCGCCAACAATCATGAATATTCAATAGTTTTCTTTTATTGTTCGAGTGGAGTCCGCCGTGTCACTTTCGCTTTGGCAGCAGTGTCTTGCCCGATTGCAGGATGAGTTACCAGCCACAGAATTCAGTATGTGGATCCGCCCCTTGCAGGCGGAACTGAGCGATAACACGCTGGCTTTGTATGCGCCAAACCGTTTTGTGCTCGATTGGGTAAGGGACAAGTACCTTAATAACATCAATGGACTGCTGAATGATTTCTGCGGATCCGATGCGCCACAGCTACGCTTTGAAGTGGGAACAAAACCGGTCACGCAGACCGTGCGTGAAACGGTAAATGTGGCAATACCTGCTCAGGCAGCCCCCGCTCCGGCACCGCGCGCCCTTCCGGCGACCCGTTCGGGCTGGGACAACGTGCCTGCTCCGGCAGAGCAAACCTACCGTTCTAACGTCAATGTTAAACACACGTTCGATAACTTCGTTGAAGGTAAATCGAACCAGCTGGCGCGCGCGGCGGCACGCCAGGTTGCAGATAACCCCGGTGGTGCCTACAACCCGCTGTTCCTTTATGGCGGCACGGGTTTGGGTAAAACGCACCTTCTGCATGCGGTAGGCAACGGCATTATGGCGCGTAAGCCAAATGCGAAAGTGGTGTATATGCACTCCGAGCGCTTCGTTCAGGACATGGTAAAAGCCCTGCAAAACAATGCGATCGAAGAGTTTAAACGCTACTACCGTTCTGTTGACGCACTGCTTATCGATGACATCCAGTTCTTTGCCAACAAAGAACGATCCCAGGAAGAGTTTTTCCACACCTTTAATGCGCTGCTGGAAGGTAATCAGCAGATCATTTTGACGTCGGATCGTTATCCAAAAGAGATCAACGGCGTTGAAGATCGTCTGAAATCCCGTTTTGGCTGGGGACTGACCGTGGCGATCGAGCCACCAGAACTGGAAACCCGCGTCGCGATCCTGATGAAGAAAGCCGATGAAAACGACATTCGCCTGCCGGGTGAAGTGGCGTTCTTTATTGCCAAGCGTCTGCGCTCCAACGTCCGTGAGCTTGAAGGGGCACTGAACCGCGTGATTGCCAATGCCAACTTCACCGGCCGTGCGATCACCATCGATTTTGTGCGTGAAGCGCTGCGCGATTTGCTGGCACTGCAGGAAAAATTGGTCACTATCGACAATATTCAAAAGACGGTGGCCGAGTACTACAAAATCAAAGTGGCAGATTTGCTGTCTAAACGTCGTTCCCGCTCGGTGGCGCGTCCGCGTCAGATGGCGATGGCGCTGGCAAAGGAGTTAACCAACCACAGTCTGCCGGAGATCGGCGATGCGTTTGGTGGCCGTGACCATACGACCGTGCTGCACGCTTGTCGTAAGATTGAGCAGTTACGCGAAGAAAGCCACGACATAAAAGAAGATTTTTCCAATTTAATCAGAACATTATCATCGTGACGCTATGAAATTTACCGTTGAACGTGAACATTTATTAAAACCGCTGCAACAGGTGAGTGGCCCATTAGGTGGCCGCCCAACGCTGCCAATTCTCGGAAACCTGCTGCTTCAGGTCGCGGACGGTACGCTGTCGCTGACCGGCACAGATCTGGAAATGGAAATGATCGCGCGCGTTACGCTGTCTCAGCCGCATGAAGCGGGCGCGACCACTGTTCCGGCACGTAAATTCTTTGATATCTGCCGCGGGCTGCCGGAAGGCGCTGAAATTGCCGTGCAGCTGGAAGGCGACCGTATGCTGGTGCGCTCTGGCCGCAGCCGTTTCTCGCTCTCCACGCTGCCAGCCGCGGACTTCCCGAACCTGGACGACTGGCAGAGTGAAGTTGAATTCACCCTGCCGCAGGCAACGATGAAGCGTCTGATTGAAGCCACGCAGTTCTCAATGGCGCATCAGGACGTTCGTTACTACTTAAACGGCATGCTGTTCGAAACCGAAGGTGAAGAGCTGCGTACCGTGGCTACCGACGGTCACCGACTGGCAGTCTGTTCCATGCCCATTGGCGACTCGCTGCCAAACCATTCGGTGATCGTACCGCGTAAAGGGGTGATTGAGCTGATGCGTATGCTCGACGGTGGTGATACGCCACTGCGCGTGCAGATCGGCAGCAATAACATCCGTGCTCACGTGGGTGATTTTGTCTTCACATCGAAGCTGGTTGACGGTCGTTTCCCCGATTATCGCCGAGTATTGCCGAAGAACCCGGACAAAACGCTGGAAGCCGGTTGCGACAGCCTCAAGCAGGCCTTTGCCCGCGCCGCGATTCTCTCTAACGAGAAATTCCGCGGGGTGCGTCTGTATGTGAGCGAAAATCAGATCAAAATCACCGCCAACAACCCGGAGCAGGAAGAGGCAGAAGAGATTCTGGACGTCACCTATGCCGGGACTGAGATGGAAATCGGCTTTAACGTCAGCTATGTGCTGGATGTGTTGAACGCGCTTAAATGCGAGAACGTTCGCATTCTGCTGACCGACTCCGTTTCGAGTGTACAGATTGAAGATGCGGCCAGCCAAAGTGCGGCTTACGTTGTCATGCCGATGAGGCTGTAGTGAACGCTATCGGGCTATCTTTCTTGCCTTTTTCAACCCGGGCTGTGCTCGCCCCTGTCTCGTACTTTGTGTACGCGCCAGGGTCTGCGTGCAGTCCGCGTTGAAACGGGCTGAGCCGATTACGCCCTGGCCCGAAGAAATCCAGATATGTCACTGACGCGCCTTTTAATTAAAGATTTCCGCAATATCGAAAACGCGGATCTCGCTTTATCCCCTGGCTTTAATTTCCTGGTTGGCGCGAACGGCAGCGGCAAAACCAGCGTGCTTGAGGCCATCTACACGCTCGGCCATGGACGGGCGTTTCGCAGTCTGCAAATTGGCCGCGTCATTCGCCACGAACAGGAAGCCTTTGTTCTGCACGGGCGTTTGCAGGGCGAGGAGCGTGAAACGGCCATCGGTCTGACCAAAGACAAACAGGGCGACAGCAAGGTTCGTATCGACGGTACTGACGGCCACAAAGTGGCTGAGCTCGCGCTGCTGATGCCAATGCAGCTGATTACGCCGGAGGGGTTTACTTTACTCAATGGCGGCCCCAAATACAGAAGAGCCTTCCTTGACTGGGGATGCTTTCACAACGAAGCCGGTTTCTTTAACGCCTGGAGCAACCTGAAGCGCCTGCTTAAGCAGCGTAACGCTGCACTGCGCCAGGTGACACGCTACGCCCAGCTGCGCCCGTGGGACAAGGAATTAATTCCCCTTGCGGAACAAATCAGCTGCTGGCGTGCCGAATACAGCGCGGGTATCGCCGACGATATGGCCGACACCTGCAAACAGTTTTTACCTGAATTCTCTCTCACCTTCTCCTTCCAGCGCGGCTGGGAGAAAGAGACAGATTATGCCGAAGTGTTAGAGAGAAATTTCGAGCGCGACCGCATGCTGACCTACACCGCACATGGCCCGCACAAGGCGGATTTCCGCATTCGTGCCGACGGTGCGCCGGTGGAAGACACGCTGTCGCGTGGGCAGCTCAAGCTTTTGATGTGCGCGCTGCGCCTGGCGCAGGGAGAGTTTTTGACCCGCGAGAGCGGGCGACGCTGCCTGTACCTGATAGATGATTTTGCCTCGGAACTTGACGACGCGCGGCGCGGGCTGCTTGCCAGCCGCTTAAAAGCCACGCAGTCACAGGTTTTCGTCAGTGCGATTAGCGCTGAACACGTTATAGACATGTCGGACGAAAATTCGAAGATGTTTACCGTGGAAAAGGGTAAAATAACGGATTAACCCAAGTTGAAATGAGCGAGAAACGTTGATGTCGAATTCTTATGACTCCTCCAGTATCAAAGTCCTGAAAGGGCTGGATGCGGTGCGTAAGCGCCCGGGTATGTATATCGGCGACACGGATGACGGCACCGGTCTGCACCACATGGTATTCGAGGTGGTAGATAACGCTATCGACGAAGCGCTCGCGGGTCACTGTAAAGACATCGTGGTCACGATCCATGCGGACAACTCCGTCTCCGTCACCGATGACGGTCGTGGCATCCCAACCGGTATTCACCCGGAAGAGGGCGTATCGGCTGCGGAAGTTATCATGACCGTTCTGCACGCAGGCGGTAAGTTCGATGATAACTCCTATAAAGTTTCCGGCGGTCTGCACGGTGTAGGTGTGTCCGTGGTTAACGCCCTGTCGCAGAAACTGGAGCTGGTTATCCAGCGCGAAGGCAAAATTCACCGTCAGCTGTATACGCATGGCGTGCCGCAGGCACCGCTGGCTGTTACGGGTGACACCGACAAAACCGGTACCATGGTGCGTTTCTGGCCGAGCCTTGAAACGTTCACCAACGTTACCGAGTTCGAATATGAGATTCTGGCGAAACGCCTGCGTGAACTGTCGTTCCTGAACTCCGGCGTCTCGATTCGTCTGCGTGACAAACGCGACAACAGAGAAGACCACTTCCACTACGAAGGCGGTATCCGGGCGTTCGTTGAGTATCTGAACAAGAACAAAACGCCAATTCACCCGAATATCTTCTACTTCTCTACCGAAAAAGACGGTATTGGCGTGGAAGTGGCGCTGCAGTGGAACGATGGTTTCCAGGAAAACATCTACTGCTTTACCAACAACATTCCACAGCGTGACGGTGGTACTCACCTTGCGGGCTTCCGTGCGGCAATGACCCGTACCCTGAATGCCTACATGGACAAAGAAGGCTACAGCAAAAAAGCGAAAGTCAGCGCCACCGGTGACGATGCCCGTGAAGGCCTGATTGCGGTTGTCTCCGTGAAGGTACCGGATCCGAAGTTCTCCTCTCAGACTAAAGACAAGCTGGTCTCTTCTGAGGTGAAATCGGCGGTTGAACAGCAGATGAACGAACTGCTGAGCGAATACCTGCTGGAAAACCCGTCAGACGCGAAAATCGTGGTTGGCAAAATTATTGATGCGGCACGTGCCCGTGAAGCGGCGCGTAAAGCCCGTGAAATGACCCGTCGTAAAGGCGCGCTGGATTTAGCTGGCCTGCCAGGCAAACTGGCTGACTGCCAGGAACGCGACCCGGCGCTGTCCGAACTGTACCTCGTGGAAGGGGACTCCGCGGGCGGTTCTGCGAAGCAGGGCCGTAACCGTAAGAATCAGGCTATCCTGCCGCTGAAGGGTAAAATCCTCAACGTAGAGAAGGCCCGTTTCGACAAGATGCTCTCTTCTCAGGAAGTGGCAACGCTGATCACCGCGCTCGGTTGCGGCATCGGCCGTGACGAGTACAACCCGGACAAACTGCGCTACCACAGCATCATCATCATGACCGATGCGGACGTCGACGGCTCGCACATCCGTACGCTGCTGTTGACCTTCTTCTATCGTCAGATGCCAGAAATTGTTGAACGTGGCCACGTCTACATTGCACAGCCACCGCTGTACAAAGTGAAGAAAGGCAAACAGGAACAGTACATCAAAGACGACGAAGCGATGGATCAGTACCAAATCGCGATCGCGCTTGATGGTGCGACCCTGCATGCGAACTCTCACGCCCCTGCACTGGCCGGTGAGCCGCTGGAGCGTCTGGTGTCCGAGTTTAACGCGGCGCAGAAAATGATTGGTCGTATGGAGCGTCGTTATCCTAAATCGCTGCTGAAGGCGCTGATTTATCAGCCAACCCTGACGGAAGCCGATCTGAGCGATGAACAGGTTGTGACCCGCTGGGTGAACACCCTGGTAACCGAGCTGAACGAGAAAGAGCAGCACGGCAGCCAGTGGAAGTTTGATGTCCAGCAGAACGCTCAGCAGCAGTTCGAACCGATTGTGCGCGTGCGTACTCACGGCGTTGATACCGATTACCCCCTGGAGCACGAGTTTGTGACCGGTCCGGAATATCGCCGTATCTGTACGCTGGGTGAGAAGCTCCGTGGTCTTATCGAAGACGATGCGTTTATCGAACGTGGTGAACGTCGTCAGCCGGTAGCAAGCTTCGAGCAGGCGCTGGAATGGCTGGTGAAAGAGTCCCGTCGTGGTCTGTCTATTCAGCGTTATAAAGGTCTGGGTGAAATGAACCCGGATCAGCTGTGGGAAACCACCATGGATCCGGAAAGCCGTCGTATGCTGCGCGTGACCGTTAAAGATGCGATTGCAGCCGATCAGCTGTTCACAACCCTGATGGGCGATGCGGTTGAACCACGTCGTGCCTTTATCGAAGAGAACGCCCTGAAAGCGGCGAATATCGATATCTAAGGGTGGTTACACCGCAAGTCAGAGGCCGCGCATTTAGCGCGGCTTTTTTGTGGGCGCAGAATTATCAGCATCCAGCTCCAGCGACAGGACTGACGGTAACCGGCTGACCAGCATGTCGACCGCAATCCTGACTCGCAGGGGCAGATGCGGCGTCTGCTGCCAGACCGCGTGAACGTCGAAACGCACATCCGGCGCCTGTTTTAAGAGTGGGATGAGCCTTCCATTCTGCAGCTCTTTGCGCACCATCCAGCAGGGTAACCATGCAATACCATGCCCGGCCAGCGCTGCGTCGCAGATAGCCTGCAGATCGTCCATATTGAGGGATGAGCGGGGAATTAGGGTGTGCGATATTCCTTCGTGGTCCGCCAGTTCCCACGGTAACACCCTGCCGGCACGCAGGTAGTTAATGGCCTTATGCTGGCGTAAATCGGCAACGGTTTCAGGCTGGCCGTTATTTCTCAGGTATTCCGGCGCGGCGCACAGCACCATTCGGTGTTCCCCCAGGCGTCTGGCGACCAGCATGGTGCTGTCCGGCAGTGCGCCGTTTCGCACCGCCATATCAAATCCTTCCTCGACGATATCCACTACGCGATCGCTGAATGACATTTCCAGCTCAAGGGCAGGATGCTCCTGCGTCAAGGCTATCAGCAGCGGGGCGATACACTGGCGGCCAAACAGCACCGGCATGGCAACACGCAGACGGCCACTCACCTGATGTTTCCCTGTTTCCAGCAGCGACTCCGCGCCACGGATTTCCTGGAGTGCTCGCAGGCAGCGTTCATAAAAAAGGGCACCGTTATCGGTCAGGCTTTGGCTACGCGTTGTGCGCTGAAACAGGCGTACTCCCAGCCGCGCTTCAAGGCGAGCAATGCTTTTCCCTACCGCCGAGCGCGACAAATGCAAACGCACCGCGGCCTGAGCAAAACTGCCTGCCTCTACGGCGGCGACAAAAACGGGAATATCCTTCAGCGTATCGGTCATGGATTGTCGCTCTTCAGGAATCAATAGTGGGAAAAGGTATCGCCACTGGCGACCATGAGTCAACGTTAGACTGTCAGTACTGAAGTGCATTTGATAACAGGAGAAAAAGATGACAGAGATGATGCAACGCTGGTCAATGGACGCCCTTGGGCGTGAAAACCTCAGACTCACTCAGGCGCCTGTTCCCCAGCCGGGCCCGGGTGAAGTGCGCGTGCGGGTGAACGCTGTTGCGCTCAACTATCGCGATAAAATGGTTATTGAAGGCAACATGCCGATCGCGCTCACCTTCCCGTTTACTCCGGCATCTGACATGGCAGGCGTGGTGGACAGTACGGGGGAAGGCGTTACCCGCTTTAAACCCGGTGCTCGCGTCATCTCCACCTTCTCTCCGGAGTGGGTAGACGGTAAACCGAAAGGCGACGCCCGCAATTTGCCCTACCAGACGCTGGGCGGTTACTTCCAGGGGATGCTGTCTGAATACGTGATCATGCGTGAAAACTGGCTGGTGGCCGCCCCGGAAACGCTGGATGACGCAGAGGCCAGCACCTTACCTTGCGCGGGGCTTACCGCATGGTTTGCGCTGGTGGAGCGCGGACAGTTACGTGCCGGACAGTCGGTGCTGGTGCAAGGCACTGGCGGTGTCGCAATCTTCGCGCTGCAAATCGCCAAAGCACACGGTGCAGAAGTTTTTGTGACGTCGGGCAGTGATGAAAAACTGGCGCTGGCTAAAACGCTCGGTGCCGATCGGGGCATCAACCGGCTTAAAGGGAACTGGGCTGACGAGATTTACGCGCTGACGCAGGATCGCGGTATCGACCATATTATTGAAACCGTTGGCGGGGAGAACCTGAGACATTCCCTGCGGGCCGTTGCCGTTCACGGGCGCATATCCGTCATTGGCGTGTTGGCCGGGAGTGAAATCTCGCTGCCTGCCAGCGAACTCTTGCTGAAATCACCGGTGATTCAGGGGATTGGCGTCGGGCACCGCCGTGCGCTGGAAGATTTTGTCCGCGCGGTCGATGTCACGGGGCTGAAACCGGTGATTGAACACCGCTACCGTTTTAACCAGCTTGAAGAGGCGCTTGTACACCTCGACCGCGGTGCTTTTGGCAAAATAGTCCTCACCCGCGAGTAAGCCGTTATCCCCGGGGCAGGCGTAAAAGGGGGCTTTTGTTGCGCAATGTAGCTCTATTTTTGTGGGCTTAATCGCGTTAGCATGAGGCAGCACTCATTTATCCCGGGGACCCTATGGCTATCAAACTTATTGCTATCGACATGGACGGCACGCTGTTGCTGCCAGACCACACTATTTCTCCAGCCGTTAAAAACGCGATTGCCGCTGCGCGCGCAAAAGGCGTGAATGTGGTACTGACCACCGGTCGTCCGTATGCGGGCGTGCACAGCTACCTGAAAGAGCTGCACATGAATCAGCCGGGCGATTACTGCATTACCTATAACGGTGCGCTGGTACAGAAGGCGGCGGATGGCAGCACGGTGGCGCAAACCGCGCTGAACTATGACGATTACCTGTTCCTGGAAAAACTGTCCCGCGAGGTCGGTTCCCATTTCCACGCGCTCGATCGCAATACGCTCTATACCGCTAACCGTGATATCAGCTATTACACCGTACATGAATCCTATGTCGCGACGATCCCACTGGTGTTCTGCGAAGCTGAGAAAATGGATCCGAGCACTCAGTTCCTGAAAGTGATGATGATTGATGAGCCTGACATCCTGGATAAAGCGATTGCGCGCATTCCGGCTGAGGTAAAAGAGAAATACACCGTGCTGAAAAGTGCGCCGTACTTCCTCGAAATCCTGGATAAACGCGTCAATAAAGGCACCGGTGTGAAATCGCTGGCAGATACGCTGGGCATCAAACCGGAAGAGATCATGGCGCTGGGCGATCAGGAAAACGACATTGCGATGATTGAATATGCGGGCATGGGTGTGGCAATGGACAATGCGATCCCGTCCGTGAAAGACGTGGCCAATTTCGTGACCAAATCTAACCTCGAAGACGGCGTTGCCTACGCGATCGAGAAATTTGTTCTGCAGTAACAGCGTTTCACGCTCATCAGCCTCGGTTATCAACCGGGGCTTTTTTTTGCGCTGAATTTATCGAATTGTTCTTTTTGTGATCTTGATTGTAGTACAACATTAATTGATTGTACTACATTACAGCCACAGTAATGACGAAAGGCGTCACGTTTGTACTGCAAAAGTGAGGCGAAATTCAGCGGTCGAGGTAAAGTAGTCCTGAACATACAGAGCATAAGGACTCTCCATGACTCTCAATAAAACCGATCGCATCGTCATCACACTGGGCACCCAGATCGTGGGTGGAAAGTACGTTCCCGGTTCACCGCTGCCTGCTGAGGCAGAGCTGTGTGAGGAGTTTGAAACCTCGCGCAACATCATTCGGGAAGTGTTTCGCTCGCTCATGGCAAAGCGGCTGATTGAAATGAAGCGCTACCGCGGCGCCTTTGTCGCCCCGCGTAATCAGTGGAACTACCTCGACACCGATGTCCTGCAGTGGGTGCTGGAAAACGACTACGACCCAAGGCTGATTGGCGCGATGAGTGAGGTACGAAACCTGGTAGAGCCGGCCATCGCCCGTTGGGCTGCGGAACGTGCAACGTCAGGAGACCTGGCTCAGATTGAGTCTGCCCTGAACGACATGATTGCCAATAACCAGAACCGGGATGCGTTCAACGAAGCGGACATCCGCTATCACGAAGCGGTGCTGCAGTCGGTCCATAACCCGGTATTACAGCAGCTTAGCGTTGCCATCAGCTCGCTACAGCGCGCGGTATTTGAACGAACCTGGATGGGCGATGAGGCCAACATGCCAAAAACGCTCCAGGAACATAAAGCGCTGTTCGATGCTATCCGGCATCAGGACGGCGATGCGGCAGAGCAGGCGGCACTCACGATGATCGCCAGCTCGACACGAAGGTTGAAGGAAATCACATGACATCTCGCTACATCGCTATTGACTGGGGATCGACCAATCTGCGCGCCTGGCTGTATCAGGGCGAGCAGTGCCTGGAAAGCAGGCAATCAGAAGCAGGCGTGACGCGCCTGAACGGTAAATCCCCCGAGGCGGTGTTAGCAGAGGTGACACACAACTGGCGCGAGGGCGCCACGCCGGTGGTTATGGCGGGCATGGTGGGCAGTAACGTGGGCTGGAAGGTCGCGCCTTATCTGCCCGTACCTGCCGCGTTCGCTGCCATTGGCGAGCAGTTAACGTCCGTTGGTGACAATATCTGGATTATTCCAGGATTGTGCGTTTCCCGGAACGATAACCACAATGTGATGCGCGGCGAAGAGACCCAGCTCCTTGGCGCGCGCACGCTCTCTCCTTCTTCTGTCTACGTCATGCCCGGCACGCACTGTAAATGGGTGCAGGCCGACGCTGAGCACATCCACGATTTTCGCACCGTGATGACCGGTGAGCTGCACCACTTGCTGCTGACGCACTCGCTGGTGGGCGCGGGGTTGCCGGAGCAGGACGCTTCGCCCGAGGCCTTTGCCGCCGGGCTGGAGCGGGGTATCGCCAGCCCTGCCGTTTTGCCGCAACTTTTTGAAGTTCGCGCTTCGCATGTACTGGGCACGCTTCCCCGTACGCAGGTCAGCGAATTTTTATCGGGCCTGTTGATTGGCGCGGAAGTCGCCAGCCTGAGCGAGCAGTTCGCCGGGCAACAGACCATCACCCTCGTCGCGGGTTCATCGCTGACCTCTCGCTACCGCCAGGCGTTCAATGCCATCGGGCGGGACGTGGCAGCGGTAGAAGGCGACACGGCATTTCAGGCAGGAATAAGGAGCATCGCTCATGCAGTGGCAAACTAATCTTCCCCTCATCGCTATCCTGCGCGGCGTCACGCCCGACGAGGTTTTAGCGCACGTAGGCGCAGCGATCGACGCCGGTTTTGACGCCGTGGAAATACCGCTTAATTCCCCACAGTGGGAAAAGAGCATCCCGGCGGTCGTGGACGCGTTTGGTGATAAGGCGTTGATTGGCGCTGGCACCGTTCTGCAACCGGAGCAGGTGGACCAGCTTGCGCAGATGGGCTGCAGGCTGATTGTGACGCCGAATATTCACCCTGAGGTGATCCGTCGCGCAGTGGGCTACGGCATGACCGTCTGCCCGGGATGCGCAACGGCAACAGAAGCGTTCGCGGCTCTCGATGCGGGCGCGCAGTCGCTCAAAATTTTCCCGTCATCGGCTTTTGGTCCGGCCTATATCAGCGCGCTGAAAGCGGTATTGCCCGCCAGCGTACCGGTCTTTGCCGTGGGGGGCGTGACGCCAGAAAACCTGGCGCAGTGGATCAACGCAGGTTGTGTCGGAGCGGGTCTGGGCAGCGATCTCTATCGCGCCGGGCAATCCGTCGAACGTACCGCACAGCAGGCGGCCGCATTTGTGAAAGCGTATCGAGAGGCAGTGAAATGAAAATAACCAAACTCACCACGTACCGTTTACCGCCGCGTTGGCTGTTCCTGAAAATCGAAACCGATGAAGGCGTGGTCGGCTGGGGCGAACCGGTCATTGAAGGGCGTGCGCGTACCGTGGAAGCGGCGGTGCATGAGCTGGGCGAGTACCTGACAGGACAAGATCCTGCCCGCATCAACGACCTGTGGCAGGTGATGTACCGCGCGGGTTTCTACCGGGGCGGACCGGTTCTGATGAGCGCCATCGCCGGTATCGACCAGGCGTTATGGGATATCAAAGGCAAAGTGCTGAATGCCCCGGTCTGGCAGCTGATGGGCGGCCTGGTGCGCGACAAAATCAAAGCCTACAGCTGGGTGGGCGGCGACCGTCCCGCGGAAGTGATCGACGGTATCAGGCAGTTGCGCAATATTGGTTTTGACACCTTTAAACTGAACGGCTGCGAAGAGATGGGCGTCATCGACAACGCACGGGCGGTAGACCGCGCGGTAAATACCGTGGCGCAGATCCGTGAAGCGTTCGGCAACGAGATTGAGTTTGGCCTGGACTTCCACGGTCGCGTCAGCGCGCCGATGGCCAAAGTGCTGATTAAAGAGCTGGAGCCGTACCGTCCGCTGTTTATCGAAGAGCCGGTGTTGGCCGAGCAGGCGGAGTACTACCCGAAACTGGCCGCACAGACGCATATCCCGATTGCCGCCGGTGAGCGCATGTTCTCGCGCTTCGAGTTCAAACGCGTGCTGGAAGCTGGCGGCCTGGCGATATTGCAGCCGGATCTGTCGCATGCCGGCGGCATCACGGAATGCTACAAAATCGCCGGGATGGCGGAAGCCTACGACGTGGCGCTGGCACCGCATTGTCCGCTGGGGCCGATCGCACTGGCAGCCTGTCTGCACGTCGACTTTGTCTCGCGCAACGCGGTGTTCCAGGAACAGAGCATGGGCATTCACTATAACAAGGGCGCGGAACTGCTCGACTTTGTGAAAAACAAAGATGATTTCAGCATGGAAGGCGGTTTCTTTAAACCGTTAACGAAGCCGGGCCTTGGCGTGGATATCGACGAAGCCAAAGTCATTGAGCTGAGTAAAAACGCGCCGGACTGGCGTAACCCGTTATGGCGTCATGAAGATGGCTCTGTCGCTGAGTGGTAATTCAGCCTAAGCACATCGCCACTAAAAAGTAATTTCAACAATAACAAACACACCCTCTGTAAATTACAGGGCATGGTGAGCGGCTTCGCTATGCCCAAAATCTGGAGACAGATTGCGATGGATATTCCCGTTACTGCTGCAAAAACCGGGCGTCGGCGCTACCTGACGCTGGTCATGATTTTTATTACTGTGGTCATCTGTTACGTTGACCGCGCCAACCTTGCCGTGGCTTCAGCCCATATTCAGGAGGAGTTTGGGATCAGCAAAGCGGAAATGGGTTACGTCTTTTCGGCGTTTGCCTGGCTGTATACGCTGTGCCAGATCCCCGGCGGCTGGTTCCTTGACCGCGTCGGCTCGCGCCTGACCTATTTCATTGCCATCTTCGGCTGGTCGGTGGCGACCCTGTTCCAGGGCTTTGCCACCGGGCTGATGTCGCTGATTGGCCTGCGTGCGATCACCGGGATTTTCGAAGCCCCGGCGTTTCCGACCAATAACCGCATGGTGACCAGCTGGTTCCCGGAGCATGAACGCGCCTCGGCCGTTGGGTTCTACACCTCCGGGCAGTTTGTCGGCCTGGCGTTCCTGACGCCGCTGCTGATCTGGATCCAGGAACTGCTGAGCTGGCACTGGGTCTTTATTGTGACCGGAGGGATCGGCATTATCTGGTCGTTAATCTGGTTCAAGGTCTATCAACCGCCGCGTCTCACCAAAAGTATCAGCAAAGCTGAACTGGACTATATCCGCGACGGTGGCGGTCTGGTGGATGGCGATGCGCCGGTGAAAAAAGAGGCGCGTCAGCCGCTGACCAAAGCCGACTGGAAGCTGGTTTTCCACCGCAAGCTGGTGGGGGTTTATCTGGGGCAGTTCGCGGTGACCTCCACGCTGTGGTTCTTCCTGACCTGGTTCCCGAACTATCTGACCCAGGAAAAAGGCATCACCGCGCTGAAGGCGGGCTTTATGACCACCGTACCGTTCCTGGCGGCTTTCTTTGGTGTGCTGCTTTCCGGCTGGCTGGCGGACAGGCTGGTGAAAAAAGGATTCTCGCTAGGTGTCGCGCGTAAAACGCCTATTATCTGCGGGCTGCTGATCTCCACCTGCATCATGGGCGCAAACTACACCAGCGATCCGGTCTGGATTATGACGCTGATGGCGATTGCGTTCTTCGGTAACGGTTTTGCCTCCATCACCTGGTCGCTGGTCTCCTCGCTGGCCCCGATGCGCCTGATTGGTCTGACCGGCGGCGTGTTCAACTTTGTCGGTGGACTGGGGGGGATCACGGTTCCGCTGGTCATCGGTTATCTGGCTCAGGACTATGGCTTTGGCCCGGCACTGATCTATATCTCCGCGGTGGCCTTGCTCGGTGCGCTCTCCTACATCCTGCTGGTGGGTGACGTCAAACGTGTAGGCTAATTCCCCGCAATGTTTTACCCTGATGCGATAACTGCGCATCAGGGTAACGCCATGAAACAAATCACCTTCGCCTCCCGTCATCACCAGCTTACCAATATCAATACCTGGACGCCGGACAGCCAGTGGCTGGCCTACGATGTGCGTCCGTCCGGCGCATCGTTTACCGGTGAAACCATTGAGCGGGTCAATGTCATTACGGGTGACGTCGAGGTGATCTATCGCGCCAGTCACGGTGCGCATGTTGGCGTGGTGACCGTTCATCCGCAGCAGGACAAATATGTCTTTATCCACGGCCCGGAAAACCCGGATGCAGACTGGCACTACGATTTTCATCATCGTCAGGGCGTGGTTGTACACAACGGTCAGGTGAGTAACCTGGACGCCATGGATATCACGCCGCCTTATACCGCAGGCGCGCTGCGTGGCGGCAGCCACGTGCACGTTTTTAGCCCTGACGGACAGTTTGTGAGCTTTACCTACAACGACCATGTATTGCATGAGCGTGACCCGAAGCTCGATTTACGCAACGTCGGCGTCGCAGTACCTTTTGGCCCGGTGATGCCGCAGGGGACGCATCCACGTGAATATTCCGGCACCTTCTGGAGCGTGCTGGTGAGCCGCACGACGCCCGCACCTCAGCCCGGCAGCGATGAGATCAACCGAGCCTATGAAGAGGGTTGGGTGGGCAATGACAGGCTGGCGTTTATCGGCGATACCGTGTCTGCGACAGGCGAGAAAGTGCCAGAACTGTTTATTGTGGATCTGCCCAACGACGAGCAGGGATGGAAACGCGCGGGCGATGCGCCGCTGCAGGGGACTCCTGAGACGCTGCCTGCGCCCCCGGCGGGTGTCATGCAGCGCCGGCTGACCTTTACCCACCAGCGGGCATTCCCGGGGCTGGTAAACGTGCCGCGTCACTGGGTGCGCTGCAACCCACAGGGGACGCAGATTGCGTTTCTGATGCGTGATGATAAGGGCATTGTGCAGCTGTGGCTTATCGCCCCTGAAGGCGGCGAACCACGCCAGTTGACGCATAACGAAAGTGACATTCAGTCGGCATTTACCTGGCACCCTGCCGGTCACCGTCTTGGATTTGTGCTGGAAGAGCGGATTGCCTGCTGTGATGCGCAAACCGGAGAGGTGACGTTTTTGACGTCCGATCACGGCAATCCACCGTCTGGTGATGCGGTCGTGTTTTCCCCGGACGGGCGTTTTATTGCATGGATGGAAGAGACAGAAGGTTTCCGTCAGCTTTGGCTAACGGAAACCGGGCAGCGTTAACGCGTTGGCATTAAGCGGGTGGAATGACGGAATTGGTGGCCAGATTTTGCTGCTCGCTTTTCTCTACCCGCGAGCGCACGGAGCTGTCCTTACGGAACATATCCCACGGGAGCAAAAGCGTATCGGCCACAGCCGTAAACGGCATATCCAGGATGACCAGGGATTTTGTGCCCCAGTTGGTATCGTCATCGGAGATCATCTCAGCGCTGGCACGCGTCCCCGGATATGTTCCTTCTTTACCGCCGGTGTGAGACATCACGCTCGAACACCCGCAAAGTAAAACAACCCCGCTGAACGTCGTCAGCTTTATCAGAACATTTTTCATCATCACTCAGTCATCGTTAATGGCTCTGCATAAACCTGCAACTCAGGGTTATAGCGAGCCTCGTTCAAAATGGATAGCCCGATAACCCCGCACTGTGGCAGCCATCGCAATTTAACCCTTTGTGCTGTTGTCCCAGTCTAAGCGAGATGCACGAAAGTGCAAAAAAAAGTGCGCCCGCTGCGCTTGAAAAGACCGGTTCCAGACCCATTTTAAGAATGTAACCCGATAACGAACACGCCTGCGGGGTGTTCAGGGGCACACTGGCCTGTCCATGGTGGAAGGCTACAATTTCTCGCTGATTTCAGGAGCTTTTATTTATGCGTAACTTCGATCTTTCCCCGCTATACCGTTCTGCAATTGGTTTTGACCGCCTGTTTAACCATTTAGAAAATAACCAAAGCCAGAGCAACGGCTACCCTCCATACAATGTTGAACTGGTTGATGAAAACCACTACCGCATCGCCATTGCCGTCGCCGGTTTTGCAGAGAACGAACTGGAGATCACCGCGCAGGACAACCTGCTGGTGGTGAAAGGTTCACATACGGCTGAGCAGAAAGAACGTACCTACCTTTATCAGGGTATCGCCGAGCGCAACTTTGAACGCAAGTTCCAGTTAGCCGAGAACATTCACGTGAAAGGCGCGAACCTGGTCAACGGCCTGCTGTTTATCGAACTGGAACGTGTGATTCCGGAAGAGAAAAAACCGCGCCGTATCGAGATCAACTGATTATGCGGGTCGCGCGAGCGGCCCACCCAGAATTGCTTGCCGTAATGGGAGCATATGTGAATCCATGAGGATTTGCAGGAACAACTGCGCACAAAAATAAACTGTGCCGAACTCGCTTCTCAGAAGGAGATTTAGTATGCGTAACTACGATTTATCCCCCCTGCTGCGTCAGTGGATTGGTTTTGACAAACTGGCTAATGCCCTGCAAAGCACCACCGAGCAACAGACGTTTCCGCCGTACAACATCGAAAAAAGCGATGACAACCACTATCGCATCACCCTTGCGCTGGCCGGGTTCCGCCAGGACGATCTGGATATTCAGCTCGAAGGCACGCGCCTGACCGTGAAAGGTACGCCGGAAAAACAAGAAACCGAGACCAAATGGCTGCACCAGGGCCTGGTTAATCAGCCGTTTAGCCTGAGCTTTACTCTGGCTGACCATATGGAAGTGTCCGGCGCGACATTTACCAACGGGCTGCTGCATATCGACCTGACCCGCAACGTGCCGGAAGCCATTGCACCGCAGCGTATCGCCATTAGCGAGCGTCCTGCGCTGAACAGTTAACCCTCTGCGGGTTGTTGCCTCTCCCACAGGGAGAGGATGAAAAGATAACGCCCTGCCCCGGCAGGGCTTTTTTGTGCGCCATCACCCATACAACCGCGTGCGGCTCTGAGAGAATCCGTAGCATAACTAAGGTTATGCACAGGAAGTGGATCATGAGTGATATCGCGTTAACCGTTAGCGTGTTGGCCCTGGTCGCAGTGGTGGGTCTGTGGATTGGCAATGTTAAAATCCGCGGCGTCGGATTTGGGATAGGCGGGGTGCTGTTCGGCGGGATTTTTGTCGGCCATTTTGCCGACCAGCTTGGGCTGGTGCTCAGCGCCGAAATGCTCCATTTCATCCAGGAATTCGGTCTGATCCTCTTCGTCTACACCATCGGTATTCAGGTGGGGCCTGGCTTTTTCGCTTCCCTTCGGGTCTCCGGATTACGGCTGAACCTGTTTGCCTTCGGCATTGTGGTGATGGGAGGGCTGGTCACCGCCATTCTGCATAAGCTCTTTGATATTCCGCTGCCGGTGGTGCTGGGTATTTTCTCCGGGGCGGTCACCAATACGCCTGCACTGGGTGCAGGGCAGCAAATTTTGCGCGACCTTGGCATCTCTCCCGGTATTGTCGACCAGATGGGGATGAGCTACGCCATGGCCTATCCGTTTGGGATTTGCGGCATTCTGCTCTCCATGTGGCTGGTGCGGGTACTCTTTCGCATTAACGTCGAACACGAGGCGAAAGACCACGAAACCACGCTCACCAACGGCCATATGCCGATCAAAACCATCAACATTCGCGTCGATAACCCCAACCTCAACAATATGGCGATTCAGGATGTGCCGATCCTGAACAGCGCCAATATTATCTGCTCACGCCTTAAACGTGACGATATGCTGATGGTACCTGCGCCCGGAACCATTATTCAGCAGGGTGACCTGCTGCACCTGGTCGGACAGCCCGGGGATTTAAACAACGCGCGGCTGGTGATTGGTCAGGAGGTGGAGACCTCGCTCTCCACGCGCGGCACCGATATGCGCGTAGAGCGCGTCGTGGTGACCAACGAGCACGTGCTTGGCAAGAAAATACGCGATTTGCAGGTTAAAGAGCGCTATGACGTCGTGATCTCCCGTCTTAACCGTGCTGGGGTG
Source organism: Enterobacter sp. V89_11 (assembly GCF_029967775.1). Lineage (NCBI taxonomy): Bacteria > Pseudomonadati > Pseudomonadota > Gammaproteobacteria > Enterobacterales > Enterobacteriaceae > Enterobacter > Enterobacter sp. V89_11. Next base: position 63,273 of record NZ_JASCAN010000006.1, read on the forward strand.
GAACTGGTCGCCAGCCCGGAAGCCAGCCTGCAGTTCGGCGATATCCTGAACCTGGTTGGGCGCCCGTCATCCATTGATGCGGTAGCGGACATGGTGGGTAACGCCCAGCAAAAACTGCAGCAGGTGCAAATGTTGCCGGTCTTTATCGGTATCGGGCTGGGGGTGCTGCTTGGCTCCATTCCGCTGTATGTCCCGGGTTTTCCGGTCGCGCTCAAGCTGGGCCTGGCGGGTGGACCGCTGATTATGGCGCTGATCCTCGGGCGTATCGGCTGTATCGGTAAGCTCTACTGGTTTATGCCGCCGAGCGCCAACCTGGCGCTGCGCGAGCTGGGGATTGTGCTGTTTCTGGCGGTGGTCGGCCTGAAATCCGGGGGCGATTTTATCGATACCCTGGTGAAGGGCGAGGGGATGAGCTGGGTCGGCTACGGGATATTTATCACGGCGATTCCGCTCCTGACGATGGGAATCCTGGCGCGGATGTTCGCCAAAATGAATTATCTGACGCTCTGCGGCATGCTCGCCGGATCAATGACTGACCCACCCGCACTGGCCTTTGCCAACAACCTGCACGCCACCAGCGGCGCGGCGGCGCTGTCATACGCCACGGTCTACCCGCTGGTGATGTTCCTGCGTATTATTACCCCGCAGCTACTGGCGGTGCTGTTCTGGGGGATGAGTTAGCAGATCGTCCGGGTGGATGCGCCGCAGATGGTAGTCCACCTGGTAATCACGGGTATTACGGAACATCACGGAATAATTGAGAAATTCGCCGCTGTCGCTGTAGGAGAGAGACGTTATCCGCAGCAGCGGCGTCTGTTCCGGCAGGTTCAGGTAACCGGCGAGCTGTTTATCTGCCAGCACCGGCGTCAGGCTCTCGTAGTTGCCGCTGATGGTTATCCCGCACTCCTTCTCGATGTAATCAAACTTCGACCCTTCCAGATGTGCCAGTGAAAGCGTGCGGAACAGCTTCACGGGCATAAAGCTGTCCTCCAGCATCAGGGGTTTTCCGTCGACATAACGCACCCGGCGCGAGAAGTAGATACGCTCATCCACCTGAATGCGGAGCTGGCTGGCGATAGCGGGCGGGGCGGGCATCACTTCGAACTGTAGCACCTTGCTCTGCACCTCTTTTCCCTGCTGGCGCAGCACCTCCACCAGCCCGGTCAGATTGGTGGTTTCGTGGTGGACATCTTTACGCGCCACGAATGTCCCGCTACCGTGTCGGCGTTCAACCAGCCCCCAGTTCACCAGCAGATCCAGCGCCTTTCGAATGGTCATCCGCGCCACGCCAAACTCCTGCGCCAGCGCTTTCTCACCCGGCAGCGGACTCCCGATATTGTAGTCCGACGAATTTAGCCGCAGCCGCAACCTGTCAGCGATAGATTTGTAGATCACCAGTAGACCTCTCTGCCCGTATTAACGCGTGGTTTGCGTCCTGACATGTCCATATTAACCACGAAAAGTAGACCTGACTGGTCAAAATAAAACCATGAATGCGATCACGAATCGCAGCGGCACGTCATGTTCGCCCATGGGTAAATTCTTATGCTCACTTCAGGCCCAGCAAAAAATCATAAAGGCCTCTACCCCCTACAGGTTGTTACGTGAGGATTTAAAAATGCTCAGTCAAATACAACGTTTTGGCGGCGCCATGTTTACCCCGGTGTTGTTATTTCCCTTTGCCGGGATCGTGGTCGGGATCGCCATCATGCTTCGCAACCCGCTGTTTGTGGGCGAGGCCTTAACCGCCCCCGATAATCTGTTCGCGCAAATTGTTCACATCATTGAAGAGGGCGGCTGGGCGGTGTTTCGCAATATGCCGCTGATTTTTGCCGTGGGTTTACCGATTGGTCTGGCGAAGCAGGCGCAGGGCCGCGCCTGCCTGGCGGTGCTGATCAGTTTTCTGACCTGGAACTACTTTATCAATGCGATGGGGATGACATGGGGTCATTTCTTTGGCGTCGACTTCGCCGCTGAGCCCACTGCCGGCAGCGGACTGGCCATGATTGCCGGTATCAAAACGCTCGATACCAGCATCATTGGGGCGATTGTGATTTCGGGGATTGTCACCGCTATCCACAACCGCTATTTCGACAAGCAGTTGCCTGTTTTCCTGGGGATTTTTCAGGGCACCTCGTTTGTCGTTATCCTCGCGTTCTTTGTGATGATCCCCTGCGCCTGGCTGACGCTGATGGGCTGGCCGAAAGTGCAGCTGGGCATTGAGTCCCTGCAGGCCTTTTTACGCTCTGCCGGTGCGCTGGGGGTGTGGGTTTATACCTTCCTGGAACGCATTCTGATCCCTACCGGATTACACCACTTTGTCTACGGTCCGTTTATCTTTGGCCCGGCAGCGGTCGAGGGCGGCATCCAGGTTTATTGGGCGCAGCATCTTCAGGAATTTAGCCAAAGCACGCTGCCGCTGAAAACCCTGTTCCCGGAAGGCGGTTTTGCGCTTCATGGCAACGCCAAAGTGTTTGGCTCTGTCGGGATTGCGCTGGCGCTCTGGTACACCGCGTCACCGGAAAACCGCGTCAAAGTGGCAGGCCTGCTGATCCCGGCCACGCTGACCGCCGTGCTGGTGGGCATTACCGAGCCGCTGGAATTCACCTTCCTGTTCATTTCGCCGCTGCTGTTTGCCGTCCACGCCGTTCTGGCTGCCACGATGGCGACGGTGATGTACATCTTCGGCGTCGTGGGCAACATGGGCGGCGGACTGCTGGACCAGTTCCTGCCGCAAAACTGGATCCCCATGTTCCACAACCACGCCTCGACGGTATTCACCCAGATGGGTATCGGTCTTTGCTTCACCGGCCTCTATTTCGTGGTCTTCAAAACGCTGATTGAACGGCTGAACCTTAAAACCCCGGGCCGTGAAGAGAGCGAAGTCAAACTTTACAGCAAGGCGGATTATAAAGCGGCACGCGGGCAAACCACCGCACCGGCTGCCGCCAGCCAGCAGGTTGGGCAAGCCGCCGGATTCCTGCAGGCGCTGGGCGGCGCGGCCAATATCGAAAGCATTAATAACTGCGCCACCCGCTTACGTATCGCGCTGGTCGACATGGCGCAAACCCAAAGCGACGACGTCTTTAAGGCCCTGGGCGCACACGGTGTGGTGCGACGCGGCAACGGCATTCAGGTGATTGTTGGACTGCACGTTCCTCAGGTGCGAGACCAGCTTGAATCGCTGATGAAAACCCCTTCAACAAACGAACAAACTACCCTGACAGAGGCTATATCATGAAAAAATTCTCAGTTGTCATTGCAGGCGGCGGCAGTACCTTCACGCCGGGTATCGTCCTGATGCTGTTAGCCAACCGCGACCGTTTTCCGCTGCGCGCGCTGAAATTCTATGACAACGACGGCGCACGTCAGGAGACCATCGCCGAGGCGTGCAAGATCATCCTTAGAGAGCAGGCTCCGGAGATTGAGTTTAGCTACACCACCGATCCTGAAGCGGCCTTTACCGACGTCGATTTTGTGATGGCACATATCCGCGTGGGGAAATACCCGATGCGTGAAAAAGACGAGAAAATCCCCCTGCGTCACGGTGTGCTGGGTCAGGAGACCTGCGGACCCGGCGGGATCGCCTACGGCATGCGCTCTATTGGCGGTGTGCTGGAGCTGGTCGATTACATGACGCAATACTCCCCGAATGCGTGGATGCTGAACTACTCCAACCCGGCGGCCATCGTGGCTGAAGCGACCCGTCGCCTGCGACCCAACGCCAAAATCCTCAACATCTGCGATATGCCCATCGGCATAGAAGGGCGTATGGCGCAGATAGTCGGCCTTAAAGACCGTAAAGAGATGCGCGTGCGTTACTACGGGCTGAACCACTTCGGATGGTGGACATCCATTGAAGATGCAAACGGCAATGATTTAATGCCGAAACTGCGCGAATATGTCGCGAAAAACGGCTATGTACCGCCCTCTGACAATGCTCATACCGAAGCCAGCTGGAACGACACGTTCGCGAAGGCAAAAGATGTGCAGTCGCTGGATCCGGACACCATGCCAAACACCTATCTGAAATATTACCTGTTCCCGGACTACGTGGTCGCGCACTCCAATCCGGAACGCACGCGCGCTAACGAGGTGATGGATCACCGTGAGAAGCATGTGTTCAGCGCCTGCCGGGCGATTATCGAAGCCGGTGTATCGTCCGCCGGGGAGCTGGAAATCGACGAACATGCGTCGTACATAGTCGATCTGGCGACTGCGATTGCCTTCAACACTCAGGAGCGCATGCTGCTGATTGTGCCCAACAACGGTGCCATTCATAACTTTGATGCCGACGCGATGGTAGAAATTCCGTGCCTGGTCGGTCATAACGGGCCGGAGCCGTTAACGGTGGGCGATATTCCACACTTCCAGAAAGGGTTAATGAGCCAACAGGTAGCGGTGGAAAAACTGGTAGTGGATGCCTGGGAGCAGCGCTCGTACCAGAAATTGTGGCAGGCGATTACGCTGTCGAAAACGGTGCCGAGCGCCTCCGTTGCGAAAGCGATTCTGGATGACCTGATCGAGGCCAACAAAGCGTACTGGCCAGCGCTGCATTAATCGTCCTGACCGGCATCGCCCGATGCCGGTCTCCTTGTCCTTGTCGATTTACGCTATGCTGGAACCTGCCTGTAGCAGACAAGGAATCTTCATGAAAATTTCCCGCCTCGGTGAAGCCCCTGACTACCGCTTCTCGCTGGCTAATGAGCGTACGTTCCTCGCATGGATCCGCACCGCGTTGGGCTTTCTCGCCGCGGGTGTGGGGCTTGACCAGCTCGCGCCTGATTTTGCCACGCCGCTGATCCGCGAAGTGCTGGCGTTGCTGCTGTGCCTGTTTGCCGGCGTGCTGGCCATTTACGGCTACCTGCGCTGGCTGCGTAACGAAAAGGCGATGCGGCTCAAGCAGGATCTTCCCTATACGCGTGGGTTACTCATCATCAGCATGATTTTGCTGGCGGTAGCGGGCGTGGTGATGGTGCTGGTGTTGTATGGTGGATAACCGCAAAGCGCGACGCGAAGCCGACCCCGGCCTGCAGCCGGAGCGGACGTCGCTGGCCTGGCTGCGTACGTTACTGGGGTATGGCGCGCTGATTGCCCTCGCCATCAAGCACAACTGGCATCGCACAGGCGTGCCATTCTGGATCTCACTGGTCGTGCTGGCGCTTGTGGCGATCGTTTTGTGGCGCTATACCCGCAGTCGCAACGTAATGGATGTGACGCAGGACGATTTTGTACAGCCGAAGGCGGTGCGCGATAAGTTCCTGATCGCCCTCGCGGTGCTGTCGTTGTCACTGCTGTTTGCGGTCACCCATCTGCAGTTTATTTTTTCCCTTTAGCCAGGTACTTCGCCATCTCGTCTTCCGGCACCATTCCGCCGCCGGTCGCCCAGACCAGATGGGTCGCGTTCGCGGATGCGACAGGAACACGCAGCGGCCCGGCCATGCCCGCCAGCGCCGACGGCTCAAGGCGAATGCCTTCTTCCTGCGCCAGCCAGCCGAGCATGTCGTACATGCTTTGATCGGAAAGGGTATAGAACCCGTCAAGGAGCCGCTCCATCGCCCGGCCCACAAAGCCAGACGCGCGTCCAACCGCCAGCCCGTCGGCGGCCGTCACGTTGTCGATACCCAGATCCTGCACGGCGATGGCATCATGCAGTCCGGTGTAGACCCCCAGCAGCATGCACGGGGAGTGCGTCGGCTCGGCGAAGAAACAGTGTACGTTATCGCCAAAGGCCAGCTTCAGGCCAAACGCCACGCCGCCAGGACCGCCACCGACGCCACAAGGCAAATAGACGTACAGCGGATGTTCCGCATCCACCACGCGACCCTGTGCGGCAAACTGCGCTTTTAGCCGCTCGCCTGCCACCGCATAGCCGAGGAACAGCGTGCGGGAGTTCTCATCGTCGATAAAGAAACAGTTCGGATCGCTCTCCGCGGCCTTACGTCCTTGCTCCACCGCCACGCCGTAATCCTGCTCATATTCCACGACGATCACACCGTGGCTGCGCAGTTTGGCTTTTTTCCACTCACGGGCATCGGCAGACATGTGCACCGTAACCTGAAAGCCGATGCGCGCGCTCATGATGCCAATGGACATCCCGAGGTTGCCGGTGGATCCCACCGCGATACTGTACTGGCTGAAGAACGCTTTAAAACGCGGTTCCAGCAGGATGCTGTAATCGTCTTCGACGCTCAGCAACCCTGCTTCCAGCGCCAGTTTCTCGGCGTGAGTCAGCACTTCATAGATGCCCCCGCGCGCTTTGATGGAGCCAGAGATAGGCAGATGACTGTCTTTTTTCAGCAGCAGCGTGCCGGGAATGGCCACCCCCGATTCGTTCTCCAGCCTTTTCTGCATCGCCGGGATAGCCACCAGCTCGGACTCGATAATCCCCTGTGTGGCCGCCGTTTCGGGGAACGCTTTTGCCAGATACGGCGCAAAGCGGTTAAGGCGTGCATGCGCATCGTCCACATCGGCTTTGCTCAGCCCGACATACGGCAACCCTTCAGCAAGCGAGGTGGTGCGCGGGTTTAGCCAGGTGGTCTCTTTCAGGGCAATCAGATCCTCAATCAGAGGGAACTGTGCGGTTAAGGTGCTGATAGTTGCGTTTTCCATAGTACGTCTCTTCGCGCTCAGATAATGAAAGAAAGCAGGAATGTGCTGCCAAGTGCAAGTACCGAGGCGATAAACGTCGCCGTCGTATAGTACTTCAGGGTCTCGTTCAGGCTGGCACCGCAGTACTGCTTCACCAGCCAGAAGAGGGAATCGGTCACGATCGTGCAGCCAATGGCACCGGAACCGATGGCAATGGTGATGATCTCCGGACTGACGTTGGGATAGAGCGGCAGCATGGGTGCGACGATGGCGGTTGCGCCCATCATCGCCACCGTGGCCGACCCCACCGCCGCGTGCAGAACCAGCGCCACCAGCCACGCGAGCAGGATCGGGTGCATATTCAGGTTCGACAGAATGTGCGCCAGGGTATCGGCCAGGCCGCTGGTTTTGAGGATGGCGTTAAACGCGCCGCCCGCGCCGATAATCAACAGAATGTTGGCGATGGCGCCAAAGCCATGCTCGGTGTGGGTCAGCATCGTACCCATCCCCATATGCTGGCGCAGCCCCAGCAGGTAATAGGCGACGAACACGGCGATGAACATGGCGGTGATCGGGTTACCGATAAATTCCAGCAGCGTATACAGCGTGCCTTCTCTTGCCATATTCAGCTCGGCGAGGGTCTTCACCAGCATCAGGCCAATGGGCAGCAGCACGGTAAACAGCGTGGCTCCCAGCGAGGGCAGCGTATGTTCTTCACGAACGTTGAGGTCAGAAAATTCAGCCGGGACGGCTTTGAAGGGCAGGCGATCGCCCAGCAATTTCAGGAACAGCGGGCCGCCAACCAGCGAGGCCAGCAGGCCAACCATCAGACCGTAGACGATAACCGTCCCCACGTCCGCCCCCAGCTTATTCGTGACAAACAGGGCAGCCGGGTGCGGCGGAACCACGCAGTGCACCGCCATCAGCGCGGTACAGAGGGGAATGGCCAGCTTCAGCAGCGAGGTATGGGTCTTTTTGGCGATGGAGAAGGCCAGCGGGATCAGCAGGACGACGCCGACTTCAACAAACAGCGTAATGCCGCAGATAAGCCCCACCAGTACCATGATGACATCGGCTGACAGCCAGCGGCAACGCTGAAGCGCTATCCCAATGCGTTCTGCCGCACCGGACACCTCCATCATTTTGCCGAGGATGGTGCCAAGCCCGATCACCGCCGCCAGGAAGCCGAGCGTGCCGCCAATACCGCTTTCAATGGCATTCACCATGTCCAGCGGGCGCATTCCCATCATGGCACCGACAAAAAAGCTCGCCAGCAGCAGCGCCAGGAACGGGTGAAACTTCAGTTTTACGATAGTTAATACGATTAACGCGATGCTGATGAGCAGCGTCGCCACAACCCAGACCTGAGCACCCATATCTCACCTCACCCTTATGTTATTTACGGGTATTGGACGAAAAATCAGCGGGTGATGACAAACGATATAAATTGCCTTTCAGGTGAGCCAGATTGGATCAAACGCGTGACTGGACTCAAAAAAGCGCACTTAATGCGTGTTTGGTTCACATAAATTCAACTTTGAGCGGTATCCTGAGCAGCAAAAGTCTGTGTGAGAAGTGCGATGAATGACGCAAATGAAGGTCGAAACCGGCTGTTAAACGGCTGGCAACTGTCAAAAATGTATACGTTTGAAGTGGCCGCCCGCCACGAGTCCTTCGCGCTGGCGGCGGAGGAGCTGTCGCTCAGCCCCAGTGCGGTGAGCCACCGTATCAACCTGCTGGAAGAGGAGTTAGGGATAGCGCTGTTTGTCCGCTCCCACCGTAAAGTGGAGCTGACGCAGGAGGGTAAACGCGTCTACTGGACGCTGAAATCGTCGCTGGATACGTTGAACCAGGAGATCCTGGATATCAAGAACCAGGCGCTGTCCGGTACGTTGACGGTTTACTCTCGCCCGTCGATTGCCCAGTGCTGGCTGGTGCCTATGCTCGGAGATTTCACCCGGCGTTATCCCGCGATCTCGCTGACCATCCTGACCGGCAATGAAAACGTCAATATGCAGCGAACCGGTATCGATCTGGCGCTCTATTTCGACGATACGCCGCCAGCCAATTTGACGCATCACTTCCTGATGGACGAGGCGATTTTACCCGTCTGCTCGCCGGCGTATGCCCGGGAACATGACCTGCTGAAAAACCCCGCCCACCTCAGCCACTGTACGCTCCTGCACGATCGCCAGGCCTGGAGCAACGATTCCGGTACCGACGAATGGCTCAGCTGGGCGGCACATTTTGCAGTGAACATGCCATCATCATCGGGCATTGGCTTCGATCGTTCTGATTTAGCGATTGTCGCGGCAATGAACCATGTCGGGGTCGCGATGGGGCGAAAACGGCTGGTACAAAAGCGGCTCGAACGCGGTGAGTTGATTGCACCGTTTGGGGAGAAAACGCTTAAATGCCATCAGCATTACTACATGTCGACCCTGCCAGGACGACAGTGGCCGAAAATAGATGCCTTTATTAGCTGGCTGAGAGAACTGGCTGGCTGAAGAATTATTACGCTTTGGCGCTACACCAAATGTGAAAAAGCGTGCTAAATACAGGTAATGCTTTTGATTTCTCGCAAGGTACACCGTGTTAAAGCCTTTGATTGCCACTGCGTTACTGTTCTCTTCCGGCTGGGTGATTGCCGCTGAGCCACCGCTGACGGCTGCGCTTTATGCGCAAAAGCTGGGCGTGGGGATGGACGTAGACTGGGCGCGCACCGAGCGCGGCATTCGGGAGTTCGATCCGCTGGTGGTTCGCGATTTTCGTGCGAAGGGTATCAGCCATGTGCGTATCCGCGTGGCCGATGAACCGACGGAGGCGCGGCTGATTCATCTGCGTAAGCTGGTGGAAGCCTGCGAGCAATACGGGGTGATCCCGATTATCACTTATCAGGCCGATGAATATAAAAACGACCCGAAAGCCGAGACGGAAAAAGAGGTGATTAACTGGTGGATTGCCGTGGCGCACTACTTCGGCCAAAGCTATCCCCTGCTGGGTTTTGACCTGATTTATGAACCGGCGGACAAGCTCAACCATAACGCCGCGTCGCTTAACCGGGTTTACGAGAAAACCGTCAAAGACATTCATGCAATTGATGCTAATCGCATGATCTTCATCGCGCCACGTCTGCGGGCTGCGCCAGAGGACCTCTCCAGCCTGAAACTCCCGGCGCACAGCCAAAATTATCTGCTGGCGGAGTGGCACATTTTCCCGTGGGGCCCGCTAAAGAGTAACGGTAAATATCCGTGGACGTCCGGGACGGTGGCGGAGAAAGCGGCTATCCATAATCGCATTGCGACCGCGCTGCACTGGCAGCAAAAAAACGGCCACGTCAGCTGGGTGGGCGGCTGGGGCGTAGGTGAATCAAATCACTTCACCCCAACCGCATCGCAAATGGCGTTTGCCTCGTTTATGGCCTGCGAACTGCAAAAGGCCAAAGTTCCCTACGCTATCAACGCGGATATTCAGTTTTACGACGGGGAAGAGGGCGCCTGGCGTCCAGCGCCAGAGCCGCTGCTGCAGGCCATGATCGCGCCTGTTTGTGAAAAGCCCGGCGAGAAGCCGGGCCATCATGCGGTTAAACCGGCTGCTCGTGATGGGGAACACGCGACGCCAGCGGCAGCCAGCACAGTAAAATCAGCAGCCCCATCAGCGTCATCAGCAACCCCAGACTAGCCTGGCCAGTTTGCGGCATCATCGCCGAGAGCCAGGCCAGCGCGCCGGAACCGATGTTCTGCAGTCCCCCCACCAGTGCGCCCGCCGTGCCTGCGAGGAACGGGAACGGCTCCATTGCGCCGCTGGTGGCGAGCGGGAACAGCATCCCCGCGCCGAAGAAGAACAGCGCCGCCGGGATCAGCAGCGTCCAGACGGTCATCACGCCAAACAGTCCCGGGATCCACATCATCAGACCTGCCAGCAGGCAGCTGATCACCGACTGCCACATCAGCGTTGAGAAACGCTTGTTCTGACGGCCGGCAAACCAGGCACCAAAGAACGCGGCCGGGATGGGCAGAATAAACAGGATACTGACCACCATGCTGCTCAGGCCAAGCCCGGCACCCAGCAGCACGCCGGAGCAGGCTTCAAACACGGCAATACCCGCCAGGCCACCAACCAGCATCAGCAGATAACAGGTAAACGCGCCGTTGCCGAACAGCGTTTTATAGCTGGTGATAAGGCGGGTGCGTGGCGCGTCCGTTGGCCGGGTTTCCGGCATCCACCGCGCCATGCTGAAGGTCACAATCACGCACAGCACCAGCAGGAAAGCGTAGCAGGCACGCCAGGACCACATCGTATCGAGCAGGCCACCAATCAGCGGCGCCAGCAGCGGGCTCACCAGAATCCCCATATTTAACAAACTGTTGGCATGGCGGAGCTGGGTGCCCTGATAGAGATCGCGTGGCAGGGTTCGCGCCATCACCCCACCGACGCCGGTGCCGACACCCTGCAGGGCGCTGGCGGCAATCAATATGGTCAGGTTATGGGTGGTAATGGCAATCACCGTCGCCACCATGAAAATGGACATACCCACCAGAATCACCGGGCGACGCCCGACGCGGTCAGACAGCGGTCCATAGAACAGCTGCGAAACGCCATAGGTCAGCAGATAAGCTGCCATTACGCTCTGTACTGCGCCCTCGCGGACGTTAAGTTCCTTTGCCATATCGGCGATCGCCGGAATGTAGATGGTTTGCGCCATCTGACCGACGGCCACCAGTAACACCAGCATCAACAATAAGTTAACGTTCCTGTGTTTTTTCATGTCGCTGAATACTTTTGCCAAAAGAGAGAAATAAAGAATAAGTGACTACGCATTCCCATAAATGCGCGAGGAATCTACCACAGATAGATGACAAATTAAGCATTCCTGTGATGAATGTCAGAAGGGGTAAAGGCAGGATTTGTAAACAAGATCGGCAACTAATGTTGCCAGTGATTTATGCCAGGCGCAGCAGGATCGCCCCGCCCGCAATTCCCACTGCGGCCGCGATACGCAGGCCCGCAACCTTCTCTTTTAACAGCACAAATGCGATCAGCGCCCCGAAGAGGATGGATGTTTCACGCAGGGCGGCGACCACGGCCAGCGGAGCCTGGGTCATCGCCCAGAGCGCCAGCCCGTAAGAGCCCATGGTGCCGATACCCCCGAGCAGCCCTTTTTTCCAGTGCGTACGCAGGTATCTGGAGGCTTCCCGTCGGCGTGCCATCATCGCCCACAAGAGCAGGCAGAAGCCATTCATAAAGAAGGTCCACAGCGTATAGCCCAGCGCGGTGTCTGATAACCGCACGCCGGTGCCGTCGACCAGCGTATACCCGGCGATAAAGCAGGCGTTGAGCAGTGCAAGCCAGACCCCCTTACGCGACGTCATGCGGCCGTTCATGGCCATAGCCAGAATCGACAGGCAGATCACGGCGATGCCGGACCACGCGAGCCATGACAGACTATCTCCCAGCACCAGCACGCTTATCAATGCCACCAGCAGCGGTGCCGTACCGCGCATCAGCGGATAGGTCTGGCTCATATCGGAGACCTGGTAGGTCTTTGCAACCAGCACCGTGTACACCACCTGCAGCGCGCAGGAGACCCCTAAAAACGGCCAGCTGGCAGCAGACGGCTGTGGGGAGAAGGGCAGTAATACCAGGGCGATAAACGCGGCGGAACCGCTAACGCTGATTGCTGAATAGAGCTTGTCTGTACCGGCTTTAACAATGGCGTTCCAGCTGGCATGCAGCAGCGCGGCGAACAGTAAAATGCAGAAGACGGTAATGGTCATGGCGTATCTGGCGGTGAATTGTCACTCAACTGTAACATTAACAACCTGATGCTGCCAGCCGGTCACACCGCGCAAAACAGACGGTGTGTGACCCGTGGTTCATCCGAGACCAGCGTAAAGCCCGCCTGATGATAAAACCCGTATGCAGCGTCCGGCGCGTGGGTGTTGAGAAAATCAAACCAGATGCTGGCATCGGCCATTACCACGGTCAGAAGCTGCTTACCAATGCCCAGCCCGCGGCACTTCTCGCTGACGTAGAGATGACGAATGCGGCCGGCGCGCGGCTGCTGGCTGAAGGGATCGCGGTTAAGACCGCATACGCCCACCAGCTTGCCGTTCAAAAAGGCGCCCAGCAGCTTTTCGCCCGGTGCGTTAAAACGGTTTTCACCGCGCTGCCAGTTCTCTTCCAGCCGGCGCAGCATGTTGAAATTCGATGCGATACTTTCGGCCTTTAAGGCGATATAGCCAGGTTCTTCTGGCGTGACAGGCTCAATTAACAGACGCGACATAGCATTCCCTCGTTATTAAAGAGGGGCGGTTGCCCGCCCCTCTCAGGTGCGACTTGAACCTGAATCACCGAAGGTATTTCAGGACAGCATCAAGTAGTTGCAGTACAGCAACAATGAGTTTGAGGATAAGTATCACCATATCCACTACGCTCATACGCGTCTCCTTTTGGTTAAAAGGAGCACGATGCTGGCGTACCTTTCCGCCGCCTGTGACCAGCACCTGGATTGACGTAACACAGTGTGCTCACTTCAGGGGGTTAAGGCACTGACGGCACCACCCGTTTCAGCCAGGACTTCGTTGCGCCGGTAGAACTGCGGCCCCCTCGCTCACTGCGAACACCCTCAGTATAGATAAATACTGTATGCATGAACAGTATTTTTTGGACAAAATTCAGAAGGCGGTCCATACTCAAAAACGTCAAAATCCGTGCCCGAATTGCGCGTTCGTCTTCGATCGCGTATACTTTTTGCGTTGACGTAACACAGTGTGTTCTGCGGCGACCAACCGCAAAACCTCTGAAAAAAACCTCGCTCAGGCGAGGTTTTTTGTTTTCTGCACGCAACAAACGAAACGTGATCTTCGACGCATTTTTGCGCAGATGAAAATATTTCCATTGTCATGCCCGAAAAGCTGTGTTTGTATAAATTCTATCAATAGATTCCAAACACAGGTCCCCAATGACAGCATCCATGTTCACCTCGACCCTACTAGCAACTGCGCAACCAGCCGCAGTGGTCGTCGTGCGTGTGGTGGTCGTCGGCAATGCGCCGTAGGGACTGGATCAACACACGAATCCAAAACCCCGCCGGCGCAAACCGGGCGGGGTTTTTCGTTTAAGGACCCTCCCCGGAAAGTCGGCTCAGAAGAAAAGGACTGGAGCATGGCAAGTTCGGGCACAACATCCACCAAAACGCGTTTCACGGGCGCGCAGTTAATCGTTCATTTGCTGGAACGACAGGGCATCACCACGGTTGCGGGGATCCCGGGCGGCACGGTGCTGCCGCTGTATGATGCGTTAAGCCAAAGCACGCAGATTCGTCACGTTCTGGCGCGTCACGAGCAGGGCGCGGGTTTCATCGCTCAGGGCATGGCGCGTACGCAGGGCAAACCCGCGGTCTGTATGGCCTGCAGTGGCCCGGGTGCGACTAACCTGGTCACCGCTATCGCCGACGCGCGCCTGGACTCAATTCCACTGATCTGCATTACCGGCCAGGTGCCGTCCTCCATGATCGGTACCGACGCGTTTCAGGAGGTGGATACCTACGGCATCTCTATCCCCATCACTAAACATAACTATTTAGTTCGCGATATCGCCGAGCTTCCTCAGGTTATCAGCGATGCGTTTCGTATTGCGCAATCCGGCCGTCCCGGCCCGGTGTGGATAGACATTCCTAAGGATGTTCAGACCGCAGAGATCGAGATTGACGTGCTGCCGGAGCCGGGTGAACGTGCGCCAGCGCCGCAGTTCAGCGCAGAGAGCGTGCAGGCTGCAGCGGCGATGATTAACGCCGCCAGACGCCCGGTGCTTTATCTGGGTGGCGGGGCGATTAATGCCTCCGACGCGGTACGCCAGCTCGCAGAGAAAGCCAGCCTGCCCACCACCATGACCCTGATGGCGCTGGGTATGTTGCCAAAAGCGCACCCGCTGTCGCTGGGTATGCTGGGGATGCACGGCGCGCGCAGCACGAACTACATTCTGCAAGAAGCGGATTTGCTGATTGTTCTCGGTGCACGTTTTGATGACCGGGCGATTGGCAAGACCGAGCAGTTCTGCCCGAACGCCAAAATCATTCATGTGGATATCGACCGTGCCGAGCTGGGTAAAATCAAGCAGCCGCACGTGGCGATTCAGGGTGACGTTGCCGAGGTGCTGGCGCAATTGATTCCGCAAACGGACGCTTCCGATCGCGCCGACTGGCGTCAGCTGGTTGCCGATCTGCAAAAAGAGTTCCCGGGCGCTATCCCAACCGAGGGGGACCCGCTGAGCCATTACGGGCTGATTAACGCCGTGGCCGCCTGCGTTGATGACAGCGCAATTATCACCACCGACGTAGGCCAGCACCAGATGTGGACCGCCCAGGCCTACCCGTTGAACCGTCCGCGTCAGTGGCTGACCTCGGGTGGACTGGGGACCATGGGCTTTGGCCTGCCGGCGGCAGTGGGCGCGGCGCTGGCCAATCCCGATCGCAAGGTGATCTGCTTCTCCGGTGACGGTAGCCTGATGATGAACATTCAGGAAATGGCGACGGCAGCCGAAAACCAGTTAGACGTGAAAATCATCCTGATGAACAACCAGGCGCTGGGGCTGGTGCACCAGCAGCAGAGTCTGTTCTATACGCAGGGCGTGTTTGCCGCGACCTATCCAGGAACGATTAACTTTATGCAGATTGCCGCCGGTTTTGGCCTGCATACCTGCGATTTGAACGCCGAAGCGGACCCTCATGCGGCGCTGCAGGCGGCGATTTCTCGTCCTGGCCCGGCGCTGATCCACGTGCGTATCGATCCTGAACAAAAAGTGTACCCGATGGTGCCGCCAGGTGCGGCAAATACTGAGATGGTGGGGGAATAAGCCATGCAGAAACAACATGATAACGTCATTCTGGAACTCACCGTCCGCAACCACCCAGGCGTGATGACGCACGTCTGTGGGCTCTTTGCCCGCCGCGCGTTTAACGTGGAAGGTATCCTCTGTCTGCCCATTCAGGGCAGCGAGCACAGCCGCATCTGGTTACTGGTGAATGACGATCAGCGTCTGGAGCAGATGATTGCGCAGATCGATAAGCTGGAAGATGTCGAGAAAGTGGTGCGCAACCAGTCCGATCCCACCATGTTTAACAAAATTGCGGTGTTCTTCGAGTAAATAGCGCAAAGCTTGAACCCCCACGCGCTTATCGTTAAGGTAAGCGCGTTTTTTAACCCGCCAGGAACGCGCCATGACCACCATCGCCCTTATCGACGACCATCTCATCGTCCGCTCCGGATTTGCCCAGCTGCTGAACCTTGAGCCTGATTTTCAGGTGGTGGCGGAGTTCGGCTCCGGTCGCGAGGCGCTGGCAGGTTTGCCCGGGCGCGGTGTCCAGGTCTGTATCTGCGATATCTCGATGCCGGATCTCTCCGGACTCGAGCTGCTGAGCCAGTTACCGAAAGGGATGGCGATCGTGATGCTCTCGGTCCATGACAGCCCGGCGCTGGTTGAGCAGGCACTGAACGCAGGCGCACGTGGATTTCTTTCCAAGCGCTGCAGCCCGGACGAACTGATCGCTGCCGTACGCACGGTCTCCACCGGCGGGTGCTACCTGACGCCGGATATCGCCATCAAGCTGGCGGCAGGGCGACAAGACCCACTCACCCGACGCGAACGTCAGGTGGCAGAAAAACTGGCGCAGGGGATGTCGGTGAAAGAGATTGCCGTGGACCTGGGGCTGTCGCCAAAAACCGTTCACGTTCACCGCGCTAACCTGATGGAAAAACTCGGCGTCAGTAATGACGTTGAACTGGCGCGCCGCATGTTCGACAGCTGGCAATGAACCCGCTGTTTTCACGGCTGATCGCCGTTGCTGCCAGTTTTTCCATTTTCTCCGCCGCCTGGTTCTGCCTGTGGAGCATCAGCCTGCATCTGGTTGAACGCCCGGAGCTGGCGGTGCTGCTTTTCCCGTTTGGCCTGCGTCTGGGATTGATGCTGCAATGCCCGCGCGGTTTCTGGCCGGTACTGCTGGGCGCCGAATGGCTGATGCTGGTCTGGCTGGCGCAGGAGGTGGCGCTGGCGCACTTGCCTTTACTGGTGACGGGCAGCGTACTCACGCTGATCCCGGTGGCGCTGATCTCCCGTTATCGTCACCAGCGCGACTGGCGCACGCTGCTGCGTCAGGGGGCTGCGCTGATTGCCGCCGCGCTGTTGCAGTCCCTGCCGTGGACCGGCGAGGAGGAGATGCTTAACGCCCTTCTGCTGACGCTGACCGGCGGTCTGACGCTGGCTCCCACCTGCCTGGTTATCTGGCACTACCTCACCAGTACCGTCTGGCAGCCGCTCGGACCGGCGCTGGTCTCTCAGCCGGTAAACTGGCGCGCCCGGCATCTTATCTGGTATCTGCTGCTGTTTGCGATCAGCCTGTGGCTGCAGCTTGGCCTGCCCGATGAGCTGTCGCGCTTTACCCCGTTTTGCCTGGCGTTGCCGATTATTGCCCTCGCGTGGCACTACGGCTGGCAGGGCGCGCTGATTGCCACCCTGATGAACGCTATCGCGCTGATTGCCAGCCAGACCTGGCACGATCACCCCGTCGATTTACTGCTCTCCCTGCTGGCCCAGAGCCTGACCGGGCTGCTGCTGGGGGCCGGGATTCAGCGCCTGCGTGAACTTAACCACTCATTACAAACCGAGCTGGCGCGTAATCGCCGTCTGGCAGAACGCCTGCTGGAAACGGAAGAGAGCGTCCGGCAGGAGGTGGCCCGCGAGTTGCACGATGACATCGGCCAGACCATTACCGCCATTCGTACTCAGGCAGGCATCGTTCAGCGTCTGGCGGCCGAAAACGCTGGCGTAAAGCAGGGCGGGGCACATATCGAACAGCTCTCTCTTGGCGTGTATGACTCGGTGCGGCGACTGCTTGGCAGGCTGCGACCGCGCCAGCTGGACGATCTTACGCTTGAGCAGGCGGTACGGTCTCTGATGCGCGAGATGGAGCTGGAAAGCCGCGGGATCGTCAGCCATCTTGACTGGCGCATCAATGAATCTTTGCTGAGCGAGGGTCAGCGCGTCACGCTGTTCCGCGTCTGTCAGGAAGGGCTGAATAATATTGTTAAGCACGCCAGCGCCAGCGCGGTAACGCTGCAGGGATGGCAACAGGATGAACGCCTGATGCTGGTGATTGAAGATGATGGCTGCGGTCTGCCGCCGGGCTCCGGCCAGCTGGGTTTTGGCCTGGCGGGCATGCGTGAGCGCGTCAAGGCGTTGGGTGGCACCCTGACCATCTCCTGCACCCACGGCACGCGCGTCAGCGTCAGTTTACCGCTGAGGAGTCAGCATGTTTAAAACCCCGGCGAATGCCGCCCCGCTAAATGATATACGTGAAATTGACGCCCGCTATCGTTACTGGCGTCGCCATATCCTGATCACCATCTGGCTGGGGTATGCGCTTTTTTACTTTACCCGCAAAAGTGTCAATGCCGCCGCGCCGGAAATCCTCGCCAGCGGGGTGATGACACGCACCGATATTGGCCTGCTGGCGACGCTGTTTTACATCACCTACGGCCTGTCGAAGTTCTTCTCCGGTATCGTCAGCGACCGTTCGAATGCCCGTTATTTTATGGGCTCTGGACTTATTGCCACCGGGGTGGTGAACATTCTGTTTGGCTTCTCCACCTCGCTCTGGGCCTTTGCGCTGCTGTGGGCGTTGAACGCCTTTTTCCAGGGATGGGGCGCGCCGGTGTGTGCCCGTCTGCTCACCGCCTGGTACTCGCGCAACGAGCGTGGCGGCTGGTGGGCTATCTGGAACACGGCGCATAACGTCGGAGGGGCGCTTATTCCGATGGTGGTCGGGGCGGCGGCGCTGCACTACGGCTGGCGCACGGGAATGATGATTGCCGGCGGGCTGGCGATCGTTGCCGGGCTGTTTCTCTGCTGGCGACTGCGTGACAGGCCACAAACCGTGGGCCTGCCCGCGGTAGGCGACTGGCGGCACGACGAGATGGAAGTCGCTCAACAGCAGGAAGGTGCAGGGCTGACGCGTAAAGAGATCCTCACCAAATATGTGCTGTTAAATCCCTATATCTGGTTACTCTCCCTCTGCTACGTGCTGGTCTACGTGGTGCGTGCGGCGATCAACGACTGGGGCAATCTGTATATGTCCGAAACCCTGGGCGTCGATCTGGTGACCGCCAACTCGGCGGTCACGATGTTCGAGCTGGGCGGCTTTATCGGCGCGCTGGTGGCGGGCTGGGGCTCGGATAAGCTCTTCAACGGTAACCGTGGGCCGATGAACCTGATCTTCGCCGCCGGGATTTTGCTTTCCGTTGGTTCGCTATGGCTGATGCCGTTTGCCAGCTACGTGATGCAGGCGGCGTGTTTCTTCACCACCGGCTTTTTCGTCTTTGGCCCGCAGATGCTGATCGGCATGGCCGCGGCGGAGTGTTCGCACAAAGACGCCGCGGGGGCAGCGACGGGCTTTGTCGGGCTGTTTGCTTACCTTGGCGCTTCGCTCTCCGGCTGGCCGCTGGCGAGGGTGATCGACGTCTGGCACTGGAGCGGTTTCTTTGCCGTGATCGCCATCGCGGCAGGAATTTCGGCCCTGCTGCTGCTGCCGTTCCTGCATGCACAGGCGCCGCGCGAGGCACACGAAGCGTGATGTGCTTCACCTTTTCATCCCGAATGGCGCAAAACTAAGAAATTTTCCTGGTTTCACCTGGACGCTGTCTCAGGCGTCGCTCCCGGCTGGTTTTTACAATGCTGCAAAAATCAGCTCAGGAGTAAACCAATCATGCTGGCCTTCTTAAATCAGGTGCGCAAGCCGACCCTGGATCTGCCGCTCGACGTGCGGCGCAAGATGTGGTTCAAACCGTTCATGCAGTCTTACCTGGTGGTCTTTATCGGCTACCTGACCATGTACCTGATCCGCAAAAACTTTAACATCGCGCAGAACGACATGATCTCAACCTACGGGCTGAGCATGACGCAGCTGGGCATGATTGGCCTGGGCTTCTCCATCACTTACGGCGTGGGTAAAACCGTCGTTTCCTACTACGCGGACGGCAAAAACACCAAGCAGTTCCTGCCGTTTATGCTGATCCTCTCCGCCATCTGTATGCTCGGCTTCAGCGCCAGCATGGGCGCGGGCTCCGTCAGCCTGTTCATGATGATCGCCTTCTACGCCCTGAGCGGTTTCTTCCAGAGTACCGGCGGGTCGTGCAGTTACTCCACCATCACCAAATGGACCCCTCGCCGCAAGCGTGGTTCGTACCTCGGCATGTGGAACATCTCCCACAACCTCGGCGGGGCGGGTGCGGCAGGCGTGGCGCTGTTCGGCGCAAACTACCTGTTCGACGGCCACGTGATCGGCATGTTTATCTTCCCGTCGATTATCGCCCTGATTGTCGGCTTTATTGGCCTGCGCTACGGCAGCGATTCCCCGGAATCGTACGGCCTCGGCAAAGCCGAAGAGCTGTTCGGCGAGGAGATCAGCGAAGAGGACAAAGAGACCGAAGAAAACGAGATGTCCAAATGGCAGATCTTTGTTGAGTACGTGCTGAAAAACAAAGTGATCTGGCTGCTCTGTTTCTCCAACATCTTCCTGTACGTGGTGCGTATCGGTATCGACCAGTGGTCCACCGTGTATGCCTTCCAGGAGCTGAAGCTCTCCAAAGAAGTTGCGATTCAGGGCTTCACCCTGTTCGAAGTGGGCGCGCTGGTCGGCACGCTGCTGTGGGGCTGGCTCTCGGACCTCGCCAATGGTCGCCGCGCGCTGGTGGCCTGCGTCGCGCTGGCGCTGATTATCGCCACGCTCGGCGTCTACCAGCACGCCAGCAACCAGTACGTTTACCTGGCGTCCCTGTTCGCGCTCGGCTTCCTGGTGTTTGGTCCACAGCTGCTGATCGGCGTGGCAGCAGTCGGCTTCGTACCGAAAAAAGCGATCGGCGCTGCCGATGGAATTAAAGGCACCTTCGCCTACCTGATCGGCGACAGCTTCGCCAAGCTGGGTCTGGGTATGATCGCCGACGGCACGCCGATTTTCGGCCTCACCGGCTGGGCGGGCACCTTTGCCGCGCTGGATGCCGCCGCCATCGGCTGTATCGTCCTGATGGCGATGGTCGCGGTGCTGGAAGAACGTAAGATCCGCCGTGAAAATCGGATGCAGAAATTAAAAGTAGCCTGAGTGTGCAGGTAACTTCTTTGCCCGGTTGACCGCCGGGCTTTTTTTTACATCCCACCTTTACCCCCCTTTACAGACCCGCTCCCTGCAATGCTCTACATTTTAATTTTGCTGCCGCACCCCGCGGCTTTTGTCCGTTTTGTTATGGAGAGCTTGCATGGTAAACCGACGACTATCCTGTCTTGCGCTATTGGTGGCGCTTGCCTCCCCCGCCCTGGCGGCGGATGCGCCGACGTACGGCGAGAAGCTGGAGGGGTTTGATTACGCCTGGCCGGTTAAGCATTTCACCTTTACCTCGCAACATCAGCCGCTTGATATGGCCTATCTGGACGTTAAGCCAGAAAAACCCAACGGCCGCACCGTGGTGCTGATGCACGGTAAAAACTTCTGCGCCGGAACGTGGGAGGGGACTATCCGCGCACTTTCCGCCAGCGGATACCGCGTGGTGGCACCAGACCAGATTGGTTTTTGTAAATCCACCAAACCCGAGCATTACCAGTACACCTTCCAGCAGCTGGCGGATAACACCCACGCGTTGCTTAAGCAGCTCGGCGTCGATCGCGTGACGGTTATTGGGCACTCGACCGGCGGCATGCTGGCGACCCGCTACGCGCTGATGTGGCCGCAGGAAGTGGAACAGCTGGTGATGGTTAACCCGATTGGTTTAGAAGACTGGAAAGCCCGCGGCGTACCGCATATTACGGTCGATCAGTGGTATCAGCGTGAACTTAAAACCAGCGCCGATGGTATTCGTCAGTACGAGAAAAATACCTACTATGCCGGGGAGTGGAAGCCGGAGTATGAGCGTTGGGTGACGATGCTGGCCGGGTTGAACAATGGGCCGGGCAAAACGCGTGTCGCCTGGAACTCAGCCCTGCTCTACGACATGATTTATACCCAGCCGGTGATCTACGAATTTGGTGAACTGAAGATGCCGGTATTATTGATGATCGGCACCAAAGACAACACCGCCATCGGGAAAGACCTCGCCCCGCCGGCGATCCGCAAGACGCTGGGCAACTATGCAGTACTGGGTAAGGAGACGGAAAAACGCATTCCGCATGCGACGCTGGTTGAGTTTAACGACATGGGCCATGCGCCTCAGATGCAGGACCCTCAGCGCTTCCATGACGCGCTGCTGAAAGGGCTGCAGGCACGCTGACCGGTCTAAAGCAACAGCCCCGCAGCCCGTTCTGCGCGGGCTGTCTTCCGCGCACTACACGCCAGCATACCTGGCGCTGCCCTCATAACGATTTTCCACCTTTTTTCACTGCACTATTATGACCTTGCCCGCTGTCGACGCCGCGCGTTTCCCGCTATGATGAGCGGCTGACGTAGAGGAGAACGCATGGTCTGGATAATGCTGGCAACGCTTGCCGTGGTGTTTGTGGTGGGATTTCGGGTCCTGACCTCAGATTCACGTCGCGCAATTAAACGCCTGAGCGAGCGGCTGGGGATCACCCCGGTTCCTGTAGAATCGATGATCGATCAGTTCGGTAAAACGCCCGGCAATGAGTTTATCCGCTACCTTGAACGCCCGGACGAAGCGCATCTGCAAAACGCGGCGCAGGTGCTGCTGATCTGGCAGGTCTGCATTGTCGACGGCAGTGAAGAGAATTTGCTTGCCTGGCACCGTATGCTGCGTAAAGCCCGTCTGGCCGCGCCGATCACGGACGCGCAGGTCCGTCTGACGCTGGGTTTTATGCGTGAAATGGAGCCCGATCCGCAGGAGCTAAACGCCTTCCAGTTGCGCTATAACCAGCTTTTCCTGCCGGAAGAGGGCGTGTTTTATTTGCATTGATAGTACCTGCTCCTGCCGCCGGTCCCGGTGGCGCTGTGCTTAGCGGGTCTTACAGGTGCGCGCTGCCCGATAAAAATACGACGAAAGTTGTTGAAACGTTAAATCCATCACACTTTTGATGATAAACTGCGCGACTTTTCCGCACGTTTTTATCTTCAGGTGACGCCATGACAGAACACATTCAGCCCACGCCCAGACCGCAGACCCAGGAGGTCACTCGTCCCAACTGGTCGGCGGTTTTCTCCGTGGCATTTTGCGTTGCCTGCCTGATTACCGTTGAGTTTCTGCCGGTGAGCCTGTTGACGCCGATGGCGCAGGATCTGGGCATTTCCGAAGGCGTGGCGGGGCAGTCTGTTACCGTGACTGCGTTTGTGGCGATGTTCGCGAGCCTGTTTATTACCCAGGTGATTGGCACCATCGACCGCCGCAAAGTGGTCATTCTGTTCAGCGTGCTGCTGACGCTCTCCTGCCTGCTGGTCTCTTTTGCCAATAACTTCACCCTGCTGCTGCTGGGTCGCGCCTGTCTGGGGCTGGGATTAGGCGGCTTCTGGGCGATGTCGGCCTCGCTCACCATGCGTCTGGTTCCCGCGCGCACCGTGCCGAAAGCCCTCTCCGTGATCTTTGGTGCTGTTTCGATTGCGCTGGTCATTGCTGCGCCGTTGGGCAGTTTCCTTGGCGGGATCATCGGCTGGCGTAACGTCTTTAACGCTGCCGCGGTGATGGGGGTGCTTTGCATTCTCTGGGTCTGGAAAGCGCTGCCGTCCTTACCGGGGGAAGCGGCACACCATAAACAGAATATGTTCAGCCTGCTGAAGCGCCCGGGCGTGCTGGCGGGGATGACCGCCATCTTTATGGCATTTGCCGGACAGTTTGCCTTCTTCACCTATATCCGCCCGGTATTCATGAACATGGCCGGGTTTGATGTGGATGGCCTGACGCTGGTGCTCCTGAGCTTCGGTATCGCCAGCTTTGTCGGCACCTCGCTATCGTCCGCGTTCCTGAAGCGTTCCCTGAAAGTGGCGCTGGCAGGCGCGCCGCTGGTGCTGGCAATTAGCGCTGCGGTATTGGTGCTGTGGGGCAGCGATAAGTGGGTTGCGTCGGCGATTGCGATTATCTGGGGCTTTGCTTTTGCGCTAGTGCCGGTGGGCTGGTCGACGTGGATCACCCGCTCGCTCGCCGATCAGGCGGAAAAAGCCGGGTCGATTCAGGTCGCGGTGATCCAGCTGGCGAACACCTGCGGTGCGGCGATCGGCGGCGTTGCGCTGGACCATCTGGGGCTGACGTCACCGCTGGTGATTTCAGGAACCCTGATGCTGCTGACCGCGCTGCTGGTGGCGGGGAAGGTTAAGGCGAAGTAATGCTTTTCTCCCTCTCCCGTGGGAGAGGGATGGGGTGAGGGCATCAGGCTACGCCGATGTCTGAACCCGTCTTCTCGAATCCATCGAAATCAGTACCACCGACGACACAATCAACAGCGTGCCCAGCCAGTCCGGCAGCGTAAACGCCACCCCAAGCAAAATCACCGACAGCAGGGCGCTGCTCAGCGGCTCGGCACAGCTCAGAATGCTCGCCTTCGGCCCGCCAATCATCTGCGCGCCTTTCAGATACAGGCTGAACGTCAGCGCCGTGCCAATCACCACCAGATAGAAAAACGCCAGCAGCAGGCTGCCATCAATCACAAATGTGGTCTCGCGTCCGGCGTAGAACGGCGTCAGTACGACCCCCGCGATTAACATACTCCAGCCAACAATCGGCAGCGTGCCGTAGCGGGCGATAAGCGTCGACGGGTAGGTTGTATAAAACGCGGCGGCAAAGGCTGAGGCGATACCGAAGAACAGGGCGGCAGGGGAGATGGAGAGCGAGGTCGGATCGCCGTGGGTGACCAGCAGGAAGGTGCCGACAAGTGACGTCAAAATGGCGGATAAAACAAACACGCCGGGACGTTTTTTCCTCGCCAGCGCGAACCAGGCGACGATGATCGTTGGCGAGAGAAACTGCAGCACGGTGGCCGTCGCCGCGTTGGATTTTTCAATCGTCAGCAGGAAGGTGAGCTGGACGGTGAGCGCACCAACCAGCGAGAAAAACAGCAGGCTGAGGGCGTCTTTACGATGTTTGATGACCGAGAAAATCTTGTCGCCATGAACGAAGGAGAGGGTCAGCAAGATGACGCCGGTAAACAGCAGGCGAATCATCGTCAGGTAAGGGGACGAGATCTGGCTTTTCTCCATGATGTACTGCGCGCAAACCCCTGAGCTGCCCCATAAAACGGCGGCGATCAGAACGTTGAGCATTCCTTTACGTGTGGAACCCATGTTCTCCCCTGTTATGTTGGTTTTTGTGTAGCATAACATGGGTCTTGCCGGGTGCGGTGTGGCCTGATGCCCTCACCCCGGCCCTCTCCCACGGGAGAGGGTGCAAACACGAAAAACGGCAACATGCGTTGCCGTTTTGCTTTTACCTTGCTTAGAACCACGCTTCCCACATCGCGCCGACGTTGAAATCATCCAGCGTCTCATCTTTTGTACCGTTCACACGGGCGGTGCGTTCGTTATCCACTTTGCCGCCGGTCACGTAGAAGCGCAGCATTGGGCGGAACTCTGGCCCCATGGCGATGGACATGTTCTGCGACAGGGTCAGCTTCCAGCCTTTGTTATCACCGCCATTGTCGTAATCCACGTGCTGCCAGCCTGCTTCCAGCCAGGTGGAGTGAACGTCGTTCCACCAGTGCATCGGACGCACGATGGCGTTGTAGTTCTTACGGTTGTCGGTCTTGTCACGGCTGTTGTCATAGTCGTGGAAGGCGAGGATGTACTCCACCTGCGTGGCCTGGGTGAATTTGTACAGCCCTTCGAAGCTGGCGTAGACCGTGGTCAGATCCTCGGTTTTGTTGAATACGCTGTTGTCCGCGTTATCAGAATAACGGGCAATCACCTTATTCACGCCGCTGTCGTTGGTGTGGCTCAGCACCACGCCGCCCTGCCAGGCCTTCAGACGCTCTTCACTCTCAATGGCTTTGGAGTCAAAACCGTAGTTCGCGTACAGCTCCAGATCCAGCGGGCCGACTTTCATGCCGTGGATTTTTGAGGTCGCAGCGTAGTTACCTTTGTCGCCCGTGCCGGAACCGCCGGTACAGGTAATGCGCGACGGGTTCGCCTCATCTTCCATCACTTCCGGACTACAGGATTCCACCGCGGCCACCGCGGCAACGTCAAACTGCACGCCGCCGATGTCGAAGTTCTTCACCCCGGCACCCTGGCCGTCGTGGTTCATCCAGAAGTAATCGTTGATACCCTGCTGTGGACGCTGGTGGAAGTCACGGCCGGCCCAGAAGTAGGCGTTCGGGTTGGAGGCCATAATGTTGGTCACACCGGCATAGGCTTTTTTCAGGTTAACCTCGTCGCCCCAGTGGTCGATCATCACGTTGATGTCCCAGATGGCACCGTTGTCGCCCTTGAAGGCTTTGGAGAGCTGGAATTCACCGCCGTTGCCTTCGTTACCCAGACGACCGATTGCGGATGCACCGTTATAGGAACCGTCTACCGCCACGTATTTCTGATCGGCTGCCTGGAAGTGCGCGCCGTAGCGGGCATAGCCGGTAAATTTAACCCCAAACGGAATCGCGAGGTCCGGTGATTGCGCTGCGCTTTGCGGTTCGGTGACCACGTCCGCTTTTTTCGCGACGGCGGCGTCCATTTTGGCCTGCCGTTCGGCCAGCGCTTTGTCTACCGCTTTCGCCACGATGGCGTCGATTTGCTCTTGCGTAAATTCTTGTGCGAGTACAGAAATTGGGCAAAGCGCGGCGACAACCGCCATGGTTAATGGAAGTTTTTTAATATAATTCATGGTTATCTCAATATAGTTTAATTTTATTCAGACAATAACCATCCCGCTCCGATCTGACAGAGTTTGTCGCTATCATCAGAACAAGTGGATTTCTATTTTAGGTACAGAGTGATTACATTAACGTTTTTTCGCCATACATTATCTCTGATATAAATGGATTATTTCTTCGGATAATTCACGTGCCAGCAGGGAATTCATTAAATGATCCTGCGCGTGAACCATTATTAAGGTCATCGGCTGGCGGGCTTCGCCCGCATCCTGTTCGATCAGTTTTGTCTGCATTTTGTGCGCCTGGCGCGCGTAGCCATCGGCTTCGCGCAGCAGGCTTTTGGCTTCGTCAAGGTTGCCCTGACGCGCCGCGTGCAGAGCTTCAAAGCACAGGCTACGCGACTGACCGGCGTTGACGATAATTTCCATTACGGCTTCTTCTAATGCGATCATTACACTGACTCTCTGTCAAAACTGTTATTTAATGCGGTGGCGGCAAACCACTCGCCGCTTTTCTTGATGGTGCGCTGCTGGGTAGTTAAATCGAGCTGGATAAATCCGTAGCGATTTTTATACGCATTACACCACGACCAGTTATCAATAAAGGTCCACATATGGTAGCCAAGACACTGGCACCCTTCGCTAATACCTTTATGCAGCCAGGCCAAATGTTCGGAAATAAAATCGATGCGGTATTGATCGTTTATCTGACCATTCTCAATAAAGCGCTGTTCATTTTCGACACCCATACCGTTCTCAGAAATAAAGCAGCGTGGGTTACCGTAATTGTCGCGCAGGTTAATCAGAATATCGTAAATACCCGGCTCATAAATTTCCCAGCCACGGTATGGATTCATCTTGCGGCCAGGCATTTCGTAATTATCAAAGAACCACTCCGGCATAAACGGTGCCTGTGGGTTCACCGCACTGTCACGGCATTTCACGCGACGCGGCTGATAATAGTTAATGCCGAGCAGGTCGATTTTTCCTTCCGCAATCAGGAAACTGTCTTCCGGTTTGCAGGCGGGGAGCTGATCGTAAGATTTCAGCAACGCCACCAGATCCGCCGGGTATTCACCGCGCAGGACGGGGTCAAGGAAGCTGCGGTTAAACATCAGGTCCGCAATGTGTGCCGCTTTGACGTCAGCCGGGTTTTGCGAGCGCGGATAGGACGGCGTCAGGTTCAGTACGATACCGATCTCCCCGGCGTAGTGCCCGGCACGGTAAGCGCGTACCGCCTGCGCATGCGCCAGCACGGTGTGATACGCCACGGTGGCCGCACGACGAAAATCCACCACGTTGGGATAGTGGAAATCGTACAGATAGCCGCCTTCCACCGGCACAATCGGCTCGTTGAAGGTAAACCAGTGCAGCACGCGATCGCCAAACAGATCGAAGCAAATCTGCGCATAGCGGGCGTAAGCGTCCACCACGTTGCGGTTTTCCCAGCCGCCAATCTCCTGCATCGCCATCGGCATGTCGAAGTGGAACAGGGTGATAAACGGGGTAATACCCTGTTCAATCAGCTCATCAATGACCTGATGATAAAAATCGACCGCTTCCGGGTTCACTTCACCGATACCGTCGGGGATCAGGCGCGCCCAGCTAATCGAGGTGCGAAAGCTGTTGTGGTTCAGCTGCTTTAACAGCTGAATGTCCGTTTTCCAGTGTTGATAAAACGTGGAGGTGTGCTGCGGTCCCACGCCATTATGAAAACGGTTCGGCTCGCGGGCAAACCAGTAATCCCAGGTGGTTTCACCCTCTCGTGTCCCTTCGGTCTGGAGGGCGGAGCTTGCGCTGCCCCACCAGAAATTATCGGGAAATGCGTATTTCATGACCTTTCCTCTTTGACTTAATGACTTGCTGTTTCAGCGGCACCGACGGTTGCCTGGGCTTTCTGCTCTTCGTTTTTCATCAACGTACGCTCGTAAGCACGCAGGAACGGCAGGTACATCAGCGCTGACATCACCATACACACCAGACACATCACCACCGGGCTCAACGCCCAGTTTGCCGCCCACGATGCGCCAATAGGGGCCGGGGTCGTCCACGGGGTTAACGACACCACCTGTGCCAGCCAGCCCATTTTGGTGGCGCCGTACGCCAGGCAGGCGTTCACCAGCGGAACAAACACGAACGGGATAAACAGCATCGGGTTCATGATGATTGGCGCGCCGAACAGAATCGGTTCGTTGATGTTAAAGAAGCTGGGCACAACGCCCATTTTGCCGATGGTGCGCAGGTGCGTGACGCGGCTGCGCAGCAGCAGGAAGGCCAGCGGAAGCGTGGAGCCGACGCCGCCAATCAGCAGGTAGTGGTCCCAGAAACCCTGCAGGTAAACGTGTGGCAGCGCCGCGCCAGCCGCCAGTGCCGCCTGGTTTGCGGACAGGTTGGCCATCCAGAACGGGTTCATGATGCCGGTGACAATCAGCGAGCCGTGGATACCGGCAAACCAGAAGATCTGGCACAGCAGCACGGAGAGCAGAATGGCAGGCAGGGAGTCAGATGCAGAGACCAGCGGTTCCAGCAGGTGCATAATCGCCTGCGGGATAATCATCCCGGTTTGTGCTTCGATAAACAGGTTCAGCGGGTGCAGGGTACCGATCACCACCATGACCGGGATCAGGATCTCAAACGAACGCGCCACACCGGTCGGCACTTCTTTCGGCAGACGGATGGTCACGTTGTTCTGCTTCAGCCACGCATACACGCGGGTGGAGTAGATGGCGGTAATCAGCGCGGTGAAAATCCCCTGGCCGGAGAGGTACTGGGTCGAGATCTTGCCGTCGGCATACGGAGCCGCCACCAGCAGGAAGGCCATAAAGGCCAGCAGACCGGACATCACCGGATCGAGGTTAAACTGACGCCCCAGGCTTGCACCAATCCCCACCGAAATGAAGAACGTCATCACGCCCATGCTGAGGTTGAACGGCAGCATCAGCTGTTCACGGTAAGTCTGGGAGAAATCCAGCCAGCCGCGGGCAAAGCTGTTCGTCGTATCCGCGGAGAAGGGCGGGAAGATGAACACCAGCATAAACGAGCCGATGATCATAAACGGCAGCGCGGCGGTAAAGCCGTCGCGGATGGCAATCACATACTTTTGCTGGCCGAGCTTCGCGGCCAGCGGGGTAATTGACTGCTCAATAACCGCGACCATTGATTGATATAACGAACTCATGTGAACACCTTTTAGTGTGCCGCGTCGATGAGCGACAGAGCATAGTCCA
This sequence comes from Enterobacter sp. V89_11, assembly GCF_029967775.1. NCBI lineage: Bacteria > Pseudomonadati > Pseudomonadota > Gammaproteobacteria > Enterobacterales > Enterobacteriaceae > Enterobacter > Enterobacter sp. V89_11. The sequence continues at coordinate 92,872 of NZ_JASCAN010000006.1, forward strand.
GTACTTTATCGCCACGTTGCATACCGTAATCCATCATGTCGATGGGTTGGACCGGGATGCCCTTTGTAGCCGCCTTGTCTGAGAGTGTCTGTAACATGTACTTCACCTGGGGTCCGAGAAGGACAACCTGGTACTGCGGAAACTGCGTATCAAATTCGGAAACGCCATACGCGTCTATTTTTACCGGCAACCCGCGCTCTTTCGCGACATCGACCATTTTGCTGACCAGCAGGCTGGTGGACATCCCGGCAGAGCAACACAGCATAATCTTGAACATCGACAACCATCCTCTAAATGTAAAAAGTTATTGCGAGGATGATTGGACATTATACGGAAACCGGTTTCCATTTATAAAAGACAGAAGTGTGACAACCATCAAGATCCACTACTTATGACGCTAATTAACCAGATGCATGTCACATAATTTGCGCGTTTTGACATCATTTTGAGTTGAAATGGAAAATCGGTTTCCATGAAAAACGGAAAAGGATATACTCCATTCTGGCTATAATATGAGCCGTAGCGGTGATGGAATTTGCAGGTGCGAAGTAAGCCTGCCAGGGGAAAGAGATGTCGACAATCAATGATGTATCACGTCTTGCCGGGGTGTCTAAAGCCACGGTATCGCGAGTGTTGAGTGGGTCGCGTGGCGTAAAGGAAGCCAGCCGCCAGGCCGTTTTAAAAGCGGTTGATGAACTGAACTACCGGCCCAATGTAATTGCGCAGTCGCTGCTGAGCCAGTCGACGGGGTGTATTGGGGTGATTTGCGCGCAGGAGAATATTAACCAGACCACCGGTTATCTTTACGCGCTGGAAAAGCACCTCAGCCAGCATCAAAAACATCTGCTGTTGCGCTTCGCGCATACCAAAGCGGAAGTGATGCACGCCCTGGAAGAACTTTCCTGTGGGTTATGTGATGACATCCTGGTGATTGGCGCGCGTTTCCCGCTGGACGTCGAGATGGACAATGTCATTCTCGTTGACTGTATGGAGTCCGATAATTCCAACAGCATCCAGTTCGATCACGCCTTTGCCGCCGAAACCGCCTGTAACTATCTGACCAGCCAGGGGCGACGCCAGATAGCCCTGATCCATCCGCAAGGCAGCGGTTTCGCCGACCAGGTGTTGCTGGGCTATAAACACGCGCTGGAGAAAAATTTTCTGCCCTTTAATCGCAACCTCGTCTTTATGGATGCCACCTCCTCATCCGTTGCGCTGCAGGAGTTGCTTAACAATGCGAGCACGCTGAATTTTAACGCGCTGCTGGTGGCGGACGAACAGGAAGCTCAGCGGGTGATCCCGCAGCTGCAGGCGTTTAATAAATCCGTTCCGGACGACATTATGGTCTTTAGCCTTGCCGGATCGCTGCATCTGCCAGGTATCCCGGTGATCCCGGCCATCGAATACTCGATGGATGCTATGGCGGCACGTATTGTGGGCTGGCTGACGGAGAAAACGCAGATGCTGGGGTCCTATGTTCTGCGCGGGGATTTGATTATTCCGGATGTACGAAAGCGCTAAAAAAAAGCGTGAAGCCTGGCTTCACGCTTAATAATCTTCCATACAATCCACCTGACTGACCGCGTCCCAGTAAGCATCCAGATTGTCGCGCTTCACGGCCGTGATGGCGTTTTTGATCAACAGTTGATTGGCCTCAGACGACAAAATCATCGCCTGCCAGGCTTTATCGCTCTGCTTTTTCTGGGGCGTGCAGGCCTTCTTCACATCTTTAAGGATCTGCTGCTTTATCTGGGCCTCTTTCACGGGATCGTCTTTTTCCTGGGCATGGACAAACGCGGCGAAGAGCAGACAAACGAGCAGGCAAACCAGGTGTGCAGCTTTCATCAAAATCCCCTTTAGACGTCACAGGCTTCCCATGAAATATATCGTTACATTCAGTGTAGCGACGCCAGCCGAAAGTATGAATTTTTGTCTTCCTGCGTATGAGAACCCTGCACCCGGACCGGCACCGGCGGTTATTGAATCCCTCCGCCCAGCGACTGCCACAGCGTAATACGGTTTTCAAAGTCGGTCTGCTGCAGGGCAATCAATGATGCCCGTGCCGACCACAGGGCGCGCTGCGCGGTGAGAACGGTCAGGTAATCACCCGCCCCCACCTGATAGCTGCGCGTTGCCACATCCAGCGTTTTTTGCTCTGCCGCCACGTATTCACGTTGCGCGTCAAGCTCTTCACTCAGGGTTTCGCGGCGCGCCAGCGCATCAGCTACATCTTTGAACGCGCTCTGGATGGTTTTCTCATAGGTGGCAATCAGCCCTTTTTTCTCCGCTTCGGCATAGCGCAGTTGCGCCATGTTATTGCCGCCGCTGAACAGCGGCAGGGAGATGGACGGCGCGAACGACCAGACCTTCATGCCGTGGCTGAACAATGACGAGAGCGAATCGCTGCCGACCCCGGCGCTGGCGGTAAGCGAAATCGTCGGGAAGAAGTTGGCGCGCGCAGCACCGATGTTGGCATTCGCGCTCAACAGGTTATGTTCAGCCTCCTGAATATCCGGGCGACGCAGCAGCGTGGCGGAGCTAACGCCCGCCGGGATCAGGGTGATGGCGTTATCGCTCAGGCTCTCCAGCGTACCGGGTAGCAGGTTTTCCGGTACCGTCTCGCCCGCCAGCAAATTCAGGGCGTTTTTGTCCTGCATCACCAGCGTCTGATAGCTGGCGACGCTGGCGCGGGCCTGCTGATAAACCGCCATCGCTTCGCTGACATCCGTTGCGGCGGCGACCCCGACGTCCTGCTGACGCTGCACAATCTTGAGCGAGTTCGCTGCGCTCTCCTGAGTGGATTTTGCCAGTACCAGATTGCTGTTATCTGCCGCCAGAGTAATCCAGGCGGTGGTCAGCTCGCTGACCATTGTCAGGCGCGTGTTCTGCGCCGTGAACTCGCTGGCAAGCCAGGTTTCACGCGCGGCGCGCGAGAGGCTCTGGTTACGACCAAACAGATCCAGCTCGAAGCTGGAGACGGCGCCGTTAGCCTCATCGCTGGTGCTCACGCCGCTGGCCAGCGTGCGGCTGCGGGTATGGCTCAGGCTGGCATCCACCGACGGGAACAGAGACGAGCGCGTCTCACCATACTGGGCGCGGGCGGCGTCGATATCAGCAATCGCTTTTTGCACATCGCGGTTGCTGGTGAGTGCCATTGTTACCACCCTGTTCAGGCGGTGATCGTTCATCACCTGCTGCCACTGGCTGACCACGGCGGTGGCTTCGCCGTGGGCGCCCGGCAACGTGGCAGGGACGGGCGCGTCAGGACGCTGATAGGTAGGGTCTAACGAAACACAGCCTGCGCTCAGCAGCGCTAACACTAAAACAGATACACGAAACATTATGACCTCCGGTTTGCGTGCTTACCGGAGAAGAGACGTTTCACCAGTACGAAGAATAATGGAACAAAGAAGATGGCCAGCAGCGTTGCCGCGAGCGTCCCGCCGATGATGCCGGTCCCAATCGCCACGCGGCTGTTGGCGCCTGCACCGGTGGCGACGGCCAGCGGTGTTACCCCGGCGATAAACGCCAGCGACGTCATGATGATCGGACGCAGTCGCGTCTGAGCCGCACGCAGCGCGGCACGCGTCAGGGAGTAACCTTCCGCGACTTTCGCCTCCGCAAACTCAACGATCAAAATGGCGTTTTTCGACGACAGGCCGATGGTGGTCAGCAGCGCTACCTGGAAATAGACGTCGTTGCTCAGCCCGCGCAGCGAGGCGGCCAGCGCCGCACCCAGCACCCCAAGCGGGATCACCAGAATGACTGAAATCGGCACCGACCAGCTCTCATACAGCGCGGCCAGGCACAGGAATACCACCAGGATGGAGAGGGCATACAAGCTCATCGCCTGACCACTCGCCAGTTTCTCCTGTAACGACAACCCGCTCCACGCCCAGGTTGTGCCGGCCGGCAGGTTGTTCGCCAGCTGTTCCATCCGGGTCATCGCCGTACCGGAGCTGGCACCACTGGCGTTCTCGCCCTGAATTTCATAGGCCGCCGAGCCGTTGTAGCGCACCAGACTCTCCGGGCCATATTCCCAGCGCGTGGTGGCGAAAGCGGAGAACGGCGTCATGGTGCTGTCGCTGCCGCGTACGTACCATTTGTTGAGATCGGAAGGCACGGCGCGGTAATCGCTGTCTCCCTGGATGTAGACCTTTTTCACGCGGCCCCGATCGATAAAGTCATTCACGTAGGTTCCGCCCCAGGCGCTGGAGAGGGTATCGGTGACGTCGCTCAGGGAAAGCCCCAGCGATACGGCTTTGTTGTTGTCGATATCCACCTGCAGCTGCGGCATCTGCGGCAAATCATTGGCGCGAACGGCATGCAGGGAGGTGTCCTGATTCGCCTGGCCGATGAGCTGATTACGCATCTTCAGCAACGTGTCGCGATCGGTGCTACCGCTGGCCATGAGCTCGAAGGTAAAACCGTTGCTCTGGCCGAGGCCGTCTACGGCCGGGGGCGTCATGGCAAAGACGGTGGCATCGCGAAGGGAGCCGAGTTCCTGAGTGGCGCGCAGGGCAATCGCCTGAGCGGTGTTCTCATCGCCTTTACGCTCGGACCAGTTTTTCAGGGAGACAAACGCCATCCCGGCATTCTGGCCGCTGCCGCTAAAGCTAAAGCCCTCGACCGTAAAAATCACATCGGTGTTGGCTTTCTCTTTAGTGAGGAACCATTCGCGAACCTGACGACTGATCTCCGCGGTACGTACCGCTGTCGCACCGGCAGGCAGGGTGTACTGCACCATGATTTCACCCTGGTCCTCCGTGGGCAGGAAGCTGCCGGGCAGCTTCAGCATTGCCACGGCCATCGCGCCACAGAGCAGGGTGTAGACCACCAGCATGCCCGCGGAGCGGCGCAGCGCGCGCAGGACTTTATTCTGGTAGCCATGCTCGGTCTTACTGTAGAAGCGGTTAAAGGCGCCGAAGAACCCTTTTTTGTGAGGAGGCGTATGGCGCAGTACCGAGCCGCAGAGCGCGGGTGTCAGGGTCAGCGCCACCACCACCGAGAGGATCATCGCTGAGATAATGGTGACCGAAAACTGGCGGTAGATGACGCCGGTTGAGCCGCCGAAGAAGGCCATCGGCAGAAACACGGCGGAAAGCACCAGCGCAATGGCGACCAGCGCACCGGAAATTTCGCCCATCGATTTTTCGGTGGCTTCGCGGGCGGGCAGACCTTCATCGCGCATAATGCGCTCGACGTTTTCCACTACCACGATGGCGTCATCGACCAGCAGACCTATCGCCAGCACCATCGCAAACAGCGTCAGGGTATTGATGGAATAACCGAACAGCGCCAGCACGCCAAAGGTGCCCAACAGAACCACCGGTACCGCCAGCGCGGGGATGAGCGTGGCGCGAATGTTCTGCAGAAACAGATACATCACCACCACCACGAGGATAATGGCCTCAAACAGCGTCTGAATCACATCTTCCACTGAGATCTTAATGAACTCGGTGCTGTCTTTCGGATAGGCCACGTCATAGCCTTCCGGCATAGCCCGTTTGAATTCGGCAATTTTATCTTTCACCGCGGTGGCGGTATTGAGCGCATTTGCGCCCGGCGAGAGCATCACCGCCATACCGGCTGCCGGGTGGCCATTCAGCCTGGCGGTAGCCGTGTAATCCTCGCTGCCCATCTCCACGCGCGCCACGTCGCCGATACGCACCACTGCGCCGCTGGACTGGCTCTTAACGATGATATTTTTAAACTGATCGACCGTCTGCAGGCGCGACTGGGCACGCACGGTGGCGGTCAACTGCTGGGTACCGGACGCGGGTAAAGCACCGATTTTACCGGCGGAAACCTGCACGTTCTGCGCTTCAATAGCGCTCTGAACGTCGGATGGCATCAGCGAGTACGACGCCAGCTTTGCCGGGTCAAGCCAGATGCGCATGGCGTATTCCGCACCAAACACCTGCAGGCTGCCGACGCCCTCTACGCGTGCCAGCGGATCCTGCATATTACTCACCAGCCAGTCGGCGATATCCGAACTGCTGGCGTGGTCGGTTTTATCGTACACGCCCATGATCAGCAGGAAGTTACTCTGCGATTTTTGCACCGTAATGCCGGCCTGCTGTACCTCGGTCGGCAAGCGCGACTCGGCCTGCTGAACTTTGTTCTGCACCTGAACCTGCGCGGTATCCGGGTCGGTTCCCTGTTCGAACGTGACGGTGATGCTTACCGAGCCGTCCGAACTGCTGGTGGAGGTAAAATAGAGCAGGTTATCCAGCCCGGTCAGCTGTTGCTCAATGACCTGGGTGACGCTGTTTTCCAGAGTCTGTGCCGACGCGCCAGTGTAGGTGGCAGAGATTTTTATCGACGGCGGGGCGACGTCGGGATACTGCGCGACGGGCAGGGTACGGATTGCCAGCACCCCGGCGAGCATAATCAGAATAGCAATCACCCAGGCAAAAACCGGGCGACGCACGAAGAAGCGGGAAAACATCAGGCGTTTCCTCCCGCGGTTTTCATCTCTTCGGCATTAACTTGCTGACCGGCGGTCACTTTATCGGTGCCTTCCACAATCAGCTTATCGCCAGCCTTCAGTCCACTCAGCACCAGCCATTTGTCGCCGTAGGTGTCACCCGTTTCCAGCTGACGTTGTTCCACCTTATTGCCGGCCCCCACCACCAGCGCGGTGGCGTTGCCTTTGGCATCTCGGGTAATTCCCTGCTGCGGGGCGAGGATGGCCTCGCTCATTACCCCTTCATCCACTCTGGCGCGAACAAACATCCCGGGCAGAAGCTGATGCTGCAGGTTGGGGAAGACGGCGCGCAGTGTGACCGACCCGGTGGATTCGTCCACTGCCACTTCAGTCAGGGCGAGACGGCCTTTTTCCTGATAGGTGCTGCCATCTTCAAGGATCAACGACACGCTCAATGTCTCGCTGTTGCTGGCAAGCGTTTGTTTGCGTAATCGCAGAAGATCGGCGCTGGAGCGGGTTAAATCGACGTACATATTGTCCAGGCCGCGAATGGTGGCGAGCGCGGTCTCTTGCTGGGCAGTGACCAGTGCGCCGGGGGTGACCGAAGAGATGCCAATACGTCCGGCAATCGGGGCGGTCACCGTGGTCCAGTTGAGGTTAATGCGCGCGCTTTCCTGGGCTGCTTTTTTCGACTCCACGCTGGCCTTGTCCTGCGCGCAGGTGGACTTTGCATCTTCGGCATCCTGACGCGATACGCCGTCGTCTTTCACCAGTTGTGTATAGCGTTGAGCTTTCTGGCAATCGGCCTGCACCAGCGCCTGCGCCTGTTTCAGGGCCGCGGCGGCTTCATCGTAGGCGGCGCGGTAGCTGGAAGGGTCAATTTGATACAGCGCCTGTCCGGCTTGCACGGTATCGCCTTCGGTAAAGAGCCGTTTCTGAATAATGCCGCCCACCTGAGGACGCACTTCCGCGCTCATGGCGGCCGTGGTGCGTCCGGTCAGTTCACTGACCACGGAAACGGGTTGGCTCAGGAGCGTAACAATCCCCACTTGCGGGAGGGGATGTTGAGGAGCAGATGTTTGTGCATTATCGCACCCCGTCAGGAGGAATAATGCTGCGATGGAGGTTGTTATGGCTTTCATAATTTTTTCCAGGGTGAACGATGCCTGCCCTGTTAATGGCTTAACAAGGAAGGGGGCTATTTAAAGGCACAGCGATACCGCATCTCCGGCAGAGCCGGAAATGTTAATAAGGGAATAACGTCTTCCCGCTAATTATTCACATGCGATTACTTCGCAGAGAAAAGCATATTTAAAATATTTTGATAAAGAGGCTCTAATTGTTCAGGGGGTACGTTTAAGGGGGTGAGTCGACGGTAAATAGACCCCTCAATCATTACCGCAGTAATCTCCACGCAGCAGCGAATATGATCATCACTCAGGTGGGGAAACTGTTTTTTCAGGTGTGCGCAGGCATTAGCAAACATCCGCTTTTCCGCTTCGACCAGCATGGCCGCCACCTGGGGATTACGCGTGGCTTCAGCCGACATCTCAAGCATCAGCGCATCGTCATCTTCATTCAGGGTCTGTCGCCAGGCGAGCGCCTGAGGCATCCCCTCGACCAGCGTTTTACCCTGAATCTCTTCGATGCGTGAGTCGATGATACGGCGAATCATCTCTTCAATAATCGCATCTTTGTTACTGAAATAACGGTAGATTTGCCCGACGCTGAGCTTTGCCTCACTGGCGATCTGCGACATGCTGGCCGCATGAAAACCGCTGGCGCGAAAGCACTGACGCGCGGCAGCGATGATGTCGTCCTGACGCTGCTTTTGGCGTTTTTCCAGTTTTGTGCTCATCGTCGGTTACCCTATAAAAGTGAGAATGATCGTTCTCATTATACGTTTCAGGTGCGTATTGGAAAGACTTTTTTTAAGTACTTATTGAATGAATATTTCAATGTTTAAAGAATGGAGAAAAAAAGGAGTTTTGATGAAGGAAAGGCTGTGCAATATTAAGATTGCACAGAAAATAAGGAGAAAAATATGCATCTGAGCACGACGGATAACGTCACACACGATGAAAAAGAAGAATTATTAACAGGGCTTCGTGCCTACAACGGACAATTTTTAGATCTCTCAAACTTTAGCGGCGACATTGGCGTTTATGTGCGAGACGATAAGGGCGTGATGCTGGGTGGGTTAATTGGCGTGCGCAAAGGCGACTGGCTAAACATCGATTTTCTGTGGGTCAGCGACACCGTGCGGGGATCGGGCGTCGGCAGCCAGCTTATCAAAACGGCAGAAGACGAAGCCCGACGCAAAGGCTGCACCCATGCGCTGGTGGATACGGTCAGCTTCCAGGCACGTCCATTCTATGAAAAGCAGGGCTATCAGCTGCAGATGTCGTTGCCGGATTATCCGTACCCGGGTATGCAAAGGCATTATCTGACCAAATCCCTTTAACCGCCGATGCCGTTACCCATCACGGCCAGCGCGTGACGCACAATGATCTCTGGCGAGAGGGCGTGTAGCCTCTCGTCGTTGCGCATTCTTGAGAACGGCACCAGCACCAGGCTTAGCAGCGTGGTGAACAGCAGTTCTGGCGCGAGTGCCCGGTTCAGTTGCCCTTCCTGCTGCCAGCGTTTAAGGGTGGCAAGCGTTGCCTGGTATTTGTCGTCACCGAACCGCGCGTGCAGATGCGTGCGCAGTACAGGCATCTCCCCGATGACCTCCTGCATCCACAGCGGGGCAAACCAGCGGTGCTGCTCCGCCAGCTCGGCCAGTACCTTCACCATTTGCGTTAATGCGTTGACCGGCGAGTCGGGGTTTTCGGCGAAAATTGCGCCGATCCGGTTACGTAAGGGCAGGAAGCGCTCCTCAATCATCGCGTCGAGCAATTGTTCTCGTGAATTGAAGTAGTAATGCAGCATCGCTGGCGTTACGCCCGCTTCTTTGGCGATGGCGTTCAGCGAGGTTTGAGCGATTCCCTGGCGGGAAAAGAGGCTCAACGCAATATCCAGCAGCTGTTCGCGGCTGGCGGTTGCCCGCTTTCCGCCGCGTGGTCGACCGGGGCGGCGCGGTTCAGAATTGTCCTTATGTGCTGGCATAGTCGCAGGATCTCTTGATCTTATTCATCACTTACTTAAATATTAATTATCCAGTTAATTAATTTCAAGCGATCTCTTATGGAGTCCGACGTAATGACTCAACCTGCGCAAAACGCGCCGTCGATAAAGCTGTTGTTCAGCGCGTTGCTGCTGGTGATGTTGCTTTCGGCGCTGGACCAGACGATTGTTTCCACGGCGTTGCCCACCATCGTTGGGGAACTGGGTGGCCTGGATAAGCTCTCCTGGGTGGTGACGGCCTATATCCTCAGCTCGACCATTGTGGTGCCGCTGTACGGAAAATTCGGCGATCTGTTTGGGCGTAAAATCGTCCTTCAAATCGCTATTGTGCTGTTTCTGGCGGGGTCGGTGCTCTGCGGTCTGGCGCAAAACATGACCCAACTGGTGCTGATGCGCGGCCTGCAGGGGCTGGGCGGCGGCGGTCTGATGGTCATCAGTATGGCCGCCGTGGCGGACGTTATTCCGCCTGCGGAGCGTGGCCGCTATCAGGGGCTGTTTGGCGGCGTGTTTGGTCTGGCGACGGTGATCGGGCCGCTTATCGGCGGGTTTATCGTACAGCACGCCTCCTGGCGCTGGATTTTTTATATCAACCTGCCGCTCGGTCTCTTTGCCCTGCTGGTGATAGGCGCGGTGTTCCACGGCAGCGCACGGCGCAACAAGCACGAGATTGATTATCTGGGGGCGATTTACCTCAGCATGGCGCTGCTGTGTATCATCCTGTTTACCACTGAAGGCGGGACGATACGCCAGTGGAACGACCCGCAGCTGTGGTGCATTCTGGCCTTTGGCCTGACGGGTATCGCCGGGTTTATCTATGAGGAGCGTCTGGCCTGGGAGCCGATCATTCCGCTCTCGCTGTTCCGCGATCGCAGCTTTCTGCTCTGCAGCCTGATTGGCTTTATTATCGGGATGTCGCTCTTTGGCTCGGTCACCTTCCTGCCTCTCTATCTGCAGGTTGTGAAAGACGCCACGCCGACTCAGGCCGGTCTGCAGCTGATCCCGCTGATGGGCGGACTGCTGCTAACCTCGATCATCAGCGGGCGGATTATCAGCCGTACCGGAAAATACCGTCTGTTCCCGATCGCCGGTACGCTGCTTGGCGTGGTGGGCATGGTGCTGCTGACGCGCATCTCGATCCACTCGCCGACCTGGCAGCTGTACATTTTTACCGGCGTGCTGGGGATGGGTCTGGGGCTGGTCATGCAGGTACTGGTGCTGGCCGTGCAGAACAGCGTCTCTGCCGATCAATACGGGGTAGCGACTTCCGGGGTCACGCTGTTTCGTTCCATTGGCGGGGCCATCGGCGTCGCGCTGTTTGGCGCGGTCTTCACCCACGTTTTGCAATCGGGTCTGATGGACCGTTTACCGCAAGGGGCGGAGTTACCGCATGAGCTCAATCCAGCGGCCATTCACCGGCTGCCAGAAGCCCTGCGGCTCGATTACCTGGACGCGTTTGGCTCAGCCATTCACGCGGTGTTCCTGCTGGCGGCAAGCATTATGGTGCTGGCGTTTGTACTGTCGTGGTTTTTACGGGAAACGCCGTTACGCCGTGCGGGCATGCTCAGGTCGGATCAATAGCGCCCCCGCACATATAACTTATCCGTCTTATAGATGCTTTTTCGTTTTTTAGCCAGCCGTACCGTTGTCGATATAGTCACTGAAACGTTTATCAAAAGGATATGTCTCGTGAAACTTCGATTGGGTGCTCTGGTTCTCGCGGGCCTGCTGCTGGCAGGTTGCGATCAAGGCGGCAGCGATGCCAAACACATAAAAGTCGGCGTGATTAACGGCGCTGAGCAGGATGTCGCGGAAGTCGCTAAAAAAGTGGCGAAAGAGAAATACGGTCTGGATGTGGAACTGGTGGGGTTCAGCGGCTCGCTGTTGCCCAATGATGCCACCAGTCAGGGCGATCTTGATGCCAATGTCTTCCAGCATCGCCCGTTCCTGGCAGAAGATAATAAGGCGCATCACTACAAGCTGGTTGCTGTGGCGAATACCTTTGTTTTCCCGATGGCCGGCTACTCCCGCAAGATAAAATCCGTGTCTGAGCTGAAGGACGGCGCGACCATCGCCATTCCAAACGATCCGACCAACCTTGGCCGCGCACTGCTGCTGTTGCAAAAAGAGAAGCTGATTACCCTGAAGCCTGACGTTGGCCTGCTGCCGACGGCGCTGGATATCACCGCCAATCCGAAGCATTTGAACATTATGGAGCTGGAAGGGGCGCAACTGCCGCGCGTGCTGGATGATCCGAAAGTGGATGTTGCCATTATCAGCACCACCTATCTCCAGCAAACCGGGCTGTCGCCGGTGCATGACAGCGTGTTTATTGAAGATAAAAACTCGCCGTATGTGAACATCGTAGTGACGCGGGAAGACAACAAAGACGCGGAAAACGTGAAGGAATTTATCCAGTCGTATCAGTCGCCGGAAGTGGCGAAGGCCGCAGAGACCCTCTTTAACGGTGGCGCGGTGCCGGGCTGGTAGTCAGGACAAAGGCGTATAACAGGGTGTTATACGCCTTACCGGGTTATTTCAGGTTGGCTTTAAAGAACGAGGCCAGTTTTGCAAACGGGATCAGATCCGTGCGGTCATACAGGTCAACGTGGCCTGCATTCGGCACGATATACAGCTCTTTCGGTTCACCGGCGCGTTTATAGGCGTCTTCGCTAAACTCTTTCGAATGCGCTTTATCACCCGTGATAAACAGCATCGGACGCGGTGAAATGGTTTCGATATCGTTGAACGGGTAGAAGTTCATAAACTTACCGATGCTGCTCATCATCGGTTTCGTCGTCAGCGCCTCTTTCTCGCCCTGTGGCGTGTACCCGCCGCGTTCGGTGCGATAGAAATCGAAGAACTCACGCTGGATAGCCGGCGTAGAATCATCCAGCTTATTTACCGTCCCGGGAATGTAGGCTGTCTCTGCACCCTGATACTCTTTCAGACGCTGCTCAGCGGCAGAGGCAATCATCGCTTTACGCTGTTCAACCGTCACGGAATGGTTGAGACCGTTGCGGAAGGCGGAGCCCATGTCATACATGCTGACGGTGGCGATCGCTTTCATGCGCGGGTCAATTTTCGCCGCGCTAATAACGAAGCTGCCGCTGCCGCAAATGCCCAGCACTCCGATGCGCTGCGGATCGACAAAGGCCTGGGTGCTCAGATAATCCACGGCCGCGCTGAAATCATCGGAATAGATTTCTGGTGAGATCAGATGCCCCGGTTTACCTTCGCTTTCCCCCCAGAATGAGAGATCAATCGCCAGGGTGACAAAGCCCTGTTCCGCGAGCTTTTGCGCATAGAGACTGGCGCTTTGCTCTTTCACCGCGCCCATCGGATGGCCGACCACGATCGCCGGCAGTCTGGCGTTTTTATCCGCCTCTTTTGGCCTATACAGATTGCCGACGACGTTCATCTGATACTGATTTTTAAAGGTCACCTTCTGCTGCGTAACCTTATCGCTTTTGTAGAAATTATCTGCGCCCCGGGACATATCGGCAGCGCTGGCGGCGAAGGTGCTGACTAACAGCCCGAGCGCCATGGTGAATCTTCTCATGATTAACTCCTGTGAAGTGTGTCGTTGTGTGAGGTGTAAAACGTGAACATGGCAGCGGCGATAAGCAGTACACCGCTGAGTGCAAAGGTGCTTTGCCAGCCGCTGTGGTCAAAGGCCAGGCCACCGAGCGTGGAGCCGAGCGCAATGGAGAGCTGCACCATTGCCACCATCAGTCCGCCACCCGCTTCGGCATTTTCAGGAAGCGTTCTGGCAACCCAGGTCCACCAGCCGACGGGGGCGACCGTCGCGACCAGTCCCCAGAGGCCGAGCAGGGCGGTGACGGCGGCAAGGTGATGGCCGAAGGCCATCAGTGCCGCGGCAATCAGCGCCATCACCACGGGAATGGCGACCAGCGTGGTGTAAAATCCGCGGCGCAGAAACGTGCCGATCAGCAGGGTGCCGATAAAACCCGCCACGCCAATCACCAGCAGGATTAACGATAACTGCGTCGCGCTGGCGAAAGTCACGGTTTCCAGGAACGGACGCACGTAGGTAAACAGCGCGAACTGCCCCATGAAAAAGACGCCGCACGCGACCATTCCTTTTGCCACCAGTGGGTTTTTCAGCAGGCCGAAGGCGCTGGTGGACGACGCGGTGCGCTTTTCCACGGACATGGAAGGCAGGCTGAACCACTGCCAGATAAACGCGAGCAGGCTCACGGGCACCAGGCAGTAAAAGGCACCGCGCCAGCCGATTGTCGCCCCCAGCCAGCTGCCGAGCGGAGCCGCAACGACGGTCGCCAGGGCGTTGCCACCGTTAAAAATGGCCAGCGCACGTTGAACCTGATGCGGTGGCACAAGGCGAATTGCGGTCGCCGCGGAGAGCGACCAGAAGCCGCCAATGGCCACGCCAAGCAGTGCGCGTCCCAGCATATAAAGGGGATAGCTCTCAGCCACGGCGATAATCAGACCGGAGACGGCCATCAACACCGTCAGGCCCAGCAGCAGCGATTTGCGGTTAATGCCTCCCGCAAGAGAAGAGAGAAACAGGCTGGTCAATACGGCCAGCGCGCCGGATATCGCGATCCCGAGGCCCGCCAGGCCTTCGCTGACGGCGAGATCCCGCGAAACGGGCGTCAGCAGACTTACAGGCATAAATTCTGAGGCGACCAGCGTAAAAGCGCAGAGGGTCATTGCCAGCACGCCGCTCCAGCAGGCACGGGACTGGCGCGCTGATGTTTCGTTCACCATAGCGGACATCGTGTTTACCTTGTTATTCGTTCGGCCAGATTCGGACAAGCCGGGGCCGGGCGCTATTCACGGGAATAACGCATGCAGATGAAGGGTTGGAGTGTGGTTGACGTCAGGTCACAGTGAAAATTTTACACGGCGGGTGTATTCTGACTAGCTAATCAATGCTTAATGAGCTTATAAGTATGGCTTATAAATGAGGGTGTGATGAAGCGTAACCTGAACGATCTTTTTGCTTTTGTCACCGTGGCGCGTGAGGGCAGTTTTACCCGTGCCGCGGCACAGTTGGGCGTGACCCAGCCCGCGTTAAGCCAGGCCATAACCGGGCTGGAGAACCGGATGCAGATCCGCCTGCTCACCCGCACCACCCGCAGCGTTTCCCCCACCGCAGCCGGCGAACGCTTGCTCAACGCCATTGGCAACCGTTTCGATGAAATCGAAGCGGAGCTGGACATGTTGACGGAGCTTCGCGACAAGCCCGCCGGCACGGTGAGGATCACCTGTGGACCCGATGTGTTATCGCGCACCCTGTTGCCTAAGTTGACGCCACTTTTGCGGCAATACCCCGACATTCACATCGAGTTCGACGCCAATCACGGTTTTCGCGATATCGTTGCCGACCGCTTCGATGCGGGCGTTCGTATGGGAGATACCATCGATAAAGACATGATCGCGTTGCCGATAGGCCCGCAGTTGCGTATGGCCGCGGTCGCCTCGCCGGACTACTTCGCCCGTCATCCTGTTCCGCAAACGCCGCATGAGCTGACGCAGCACCAGTGCATTAACCAGAGGATGATAAAATCCGGCGGGATTTACGTCTGGGATTTTGATCAGGACGGTGGCGATTTGAACGTGCGCGTGAATGGCCAGCTGACCTTCAATACTTCCTGGCATATTGTCGAAGCTGCCCTGGCGGGATTCGGGATTGCTTTCCTGCCCGAAGACGAGTTTGGCGATCATATTGCTGAAGGCCGGTTAATCCGCGTGCTGGAACCCTGGTGTCTGCCCTTCCCGGGGTATTATCTCTACTACCCGAGCCGAAAGCAGCCGTCGCCGGCCTTTTCGCTGGTGGTGGATGCGTTGCGGATGCGATAACGTTGACCCGATTTCATCGATCATCGCCCTGTGGCCCACATTGTTACGTGCGGCATCGGGCTATTCTCCTCTTCACACTATGAGGAGAATACCCATGAACATCACCCAGATTCGTAATGCCACTCAGCTGATTACCTACGCCGGGAAACGCTTTTTAATCGACCCAATGCTGGCCCCGAAGGGCGCTTATCCGGGCTTCCCCGGCACGGCGCATGCGGAAATCCGCAACCCGATGGTTGAGCTACCCGTTGACGTCAACACGTTGCTGGAGGCGGATGCGGTGATCGTCACCCATACCCATGACGATCACTGGGATCGCGCCGCAGTCGAACTGATCGGCAAAGATAAACCTGTCTTTGTGCAGAACGACAGCGACGCCGCGCTGCTGCGCAGCCAGGGATTTACCCACCTGACGGTAATGACCGAGGAGACGGGGTTTGGCGATATCCGGATCGCGAAAACCCGCGGCGGCCAGCACGGTACCGATCGTGCTTACGCCGTGCCGGAGCTGGCGGAACGGCTGGGTGAAGCCTGTGGCGTGGTTTTACGTCATCCTGATGAGAAGACGCTCTACATTGTTGGGGATACCATCTGGCGTGATGAAGTGGCAGCCGATCTGCAAAAGCATCAGCCGGATGTGGTGGTGCTTAACGCGGGCTATGCGCACGTCATCGGGTTTGGGCCGATTATCATGGGCCAGGAAGATGTGCTCAACGTCCACTTCCTGCTGCCGCAGGCGAAAATTGTGGCGACCCATATGGAGGCAATCAACCACTGTCTGTTGACCCGCCATGCGCTGCGTGAGTACGTTGACGCGAACCTGATTGGGGATGCGGTGAGCATTCCCGAGGATGGTGAAACCGTTATATTCTGAGCATCACCAGGGGAAAGGAGAGATACATGGCGCTAATCAACGTCGCGATTGTTGCGGTAGACGGGTTCAGCCCGTTCCACTACTCCGTTCCCTGCATTTTGTTTGGTGATACGGTATCCGGCGAAAAGCGCTTTAGTGTGTTGATCTGCGCCGAAAAACCGGGATTACTGACATCCACAGACGGGTTTGCGCTTAACGCGACTCACGATTTCTCCGCCATCGGCCAGGCAGATATCGTCGTGGTGCCTTACTGGCAGCATGTCCAGCAACGCCCGCCCCAGACGCTTCTCGACAGCCTGGTCCAGGCCAGAGACAACGGGGCGGAGATCGTCGGGCTTTGTCTGGGGTCGTTTGTGCTGGGTTATGCGGGCATTCTCGACGGTAAACGCGCGGCCACGCACTGGGAGTTTGAACATCAGTTTCAGACGCTTTTCCCGGACGTAAAGCTGGATATCAATGCGCTCTACGTCGATGACGGCAATATCATCACCTCTGCGGGTACCGCTGCCGCGCTTGACTGCTGCCTGTACATCATCCGCCAGCGCTTTGGCAGCGTGGTCGCCAACCAGATTGCCCGCCGTATGATCGTACCGCCACACCGCGAGGGGGGGCAGGCACAGTTTATTGCCCAGCCGGTACCGAAAGATACCCGTGACGGACGAATCAATTATCTGATTGACTATCTCCAGCAGCACATTGCCGAACCGCATAATCTGGACTCGCTGGCAGAGGTGGTATCGATGAGCCGCCGCACGCTTACCCGCCATTTTGTAAAAGCCACCGGGATGAGCGTGGCCGACTGGCTGACCACCGAGCGCCTGCGGCGCAGCCAGATATTGTTAGAAGCCGGGAATATGCCCATTGAAAGCGTGGCAGAGCTGGTAGGGTTTAACTCTGCGGTGACCTGGCGCCAGCAATTTAAGACGCGTTTTGGCGTGAGTCCGGCAGAGTGGCGTAAGACTTTTCGGCTTCGTCATTAATTTATTACGGCTAACTCAAGAGTTAAGGGGCAAATAAAGGCCTTTAAATTTTATCTTAACGGAAGGTATCACGCAGGCGGTGGCAGCGCATGCTTTCGCACCGGGCTTACCCCAGCCTCTCCACCCTCGTCTCTCCCTCCGCCATCGACAGCTCATACAATGAAAACGACCGCTGTTTCTCAATCAAATTCGCCAGTTCCGGCGAGTGGCTGGTGAGCCAAATTTGTGAGTAGCGGCTGGCCTCTGCAATTAAGCTCGCCAGCGCGGGCAGCATCTGCGGGTGCAGGCTGTTTTCCGGTTCGTTCAACGCGATAAAGGCCGGTGGGCGTGGGCTTAACAGCGCTACCGCCAGGCACAGAAAGCGCAGGGTGCCGTCGGAAAACTCCGCCGGTTCCAGCGGCCTGCTCAGCCCCTCGCGCTGCATCATCATGCGAAAGCGGCCGCCGGTGTTGTCGCTGTAAAACTCGCAGCCGGGGAAGGCCTGGTCGAGAATGCGCATCAGCAACATTTCATCACCAATCTCGACAATGGTCTGAAATGCTGCCGCCAGGTTGGCGCCGTCGCTGGCCAGTACCGGGGAGCGGAAACCGACCTGCGGGGCACGCATCGCCGAGCCGGACGAGACGGAAAATTCATGATAAAAGCGCCAGTTACGCAGGGACTCGCGCATCTGCGACACTTCCGGGTAGAGATGCGGTTCGCCGAGCTGCCCGAACACCGATTCGTTTTCATACAGCGTGCCGCTGTGAGTCACTTTTTCGTGGTGCACGTTGTTGAGAAATACCGCCTGATTCCTGCGCTTCATCAGCTGTGATGAAGGGCGACGGCGCTGACCGGTAAGCCAGATGGACTCTTCTTTAATGACCGGATCGAGCTGAAACTGGGAGGGATAGGGCAGCTGCTCGACAAAGCCCACCTGCAGCTCGTACTCGTAAGTGTCCGTTTCCACCGCGAGGTTCATCCGCCGGAGCTGGTCGCTACGGGTCTTACCTGCCCAGAACACCTTCAGAATACCGCCTTCATTTGCCAGCGCCTGGGAGAACTGCCCCTGCGCCGCGCTGTGCATCAGGTGTATCGCCTTGTAGATATTCGATTTCCCGGTACCGTTAGGGCCGAAGACGATATTGAGCGCTTCCAGCTCCAGCGACATGTCGCGAATCGAGCGGTAGTTTTGGATGTGCAGGCTTTTGATCACAGGCAGGCTCCTTTTTTGCACTGTAGGCCTGTATATAATTACAGTCTTTAAGGTTAAATGCAAAAAAAGAGACGACAGTGAGGGTGTCGTCTAAACGGGGTACTGCTTTGGGCCTCTGAGGGTCAATGGGGCCTTCGCATTTTTATGATCACTTGACTGCCAGACGCAGACCCAAATCATCAGGATAGGGATCAAAGTAGTTTTGCGTCATCAGATACCGGTCAGGGTATTCGGCCAGGTAGTGCTTCAGCAGCGTGATCGGCGCGAGGATGGGCAACTGCCCGTTACGGTAGTGCAGGATCACGTCGCGAAGTTCGCCGCGCTGACGGCTGTTGAGCTGGTTACGGAAATACCCCTGAATATGCATCAGCACGTTGGTGTGGTTCTTCCGCGAAGCCGGTTTTTTCAGGATGGTCATCAGCTTTTCGCGGTACGCCACAAAGAAGGCGTCCAGATCTTCCCACTCGTGCAGCGTGGCAACGAACGGGCCGATTTCACGATAACCCGCCTGATGGTGCGCCAGCAGCTGAAGTTTGTAGCGGCTGTGGAAGTCCAATAGCGCACGGCGCGTCAGACCCTGGGCGCGCAGTGTGTTCAGTTCATGAAGCGCGAAAACACGCTCAACAAAGTTTTCCCGCAGCACCGGATCGTGCAGGCGGCCATCTTCTTCCACGGGTAACCATGGCAGGGTTTCAAGGAGGGTGGCAGTGAACAGCCCGACACCCTCCTTGCGGCCCCGGTTGCCGTTTTCATCATACAGCCGCACGCGTTCCATGCCGCAGCTGGGGGATTTTGCACAGACGATAAAACCTGCCAGATCGCCGATTTTAGGCAGATAATCTGCCGTAAAGTCAGCCATCTTTTGCGTAACGTCTTCGTGCGGGGCGTGGCTAAAACGCATTTGGGTTTCACCGCTGTCCGTCACGATAAGACGCAGTGCAGTGCAGGGCGTGGCGTCGGCAAGCCGATGGCCATCTCAGGGCAGACGGGCCTGAAATTCACCCACTGGGCCAGTTCGTCCATGACAAAGCCCATACGCTTATGTCCGCCGTCGAAGCGAACGGCGGAACCGGTCAAACATCCGCTAATACCGATTACAGGTTTCATTGTCATGGTGTGTGTCTCCAGTTCGTATATCTAAAACTTACACAACATGAGTAATTTGTCCAAGTATTGGCGGAGTTATTTTTTATTATCCTTTAAAATCAATGTTTCTTAACTGCCCTTGTAGGTCGAGTAGCCATACTGGCTCAGCAGAAGCGGGATGTGAAGTTTCTCGTTGGTTCGGGTCACGGTAAATAGCACTGGGATCTCCGGGAAGAAGGTGTCCAGCTTTTTGCCGTGGAAGTAATCAGCGGTTTTAAAGGTCACTTTATACACGCCTGGCTGCATGTCCTGATCCTGCGGATAGAGTGATTTGATACGTCCGTCGTGGTCGGTTTTGCCGCTGGCAATCTGGGTCCATGTGTTCTGCTGCTGCTTCTCCAGCGTGACGGTAACGTCAGATGGCGGCATCCCGGTTTGCTGGTCGAGAATATGTACGCTCAGGGTGCCGGCAGGGGCGCTAAACGCGGCAGGAGTAAAGGCCATGGCGGCCAGCATCAGCAGAGGGGTTGTTTTTTTCATTGTGTTTTCCTGTGGAGTTGTCAGTCACAGGAAAACGTTAGCATTTGCGGGACGGAAAAATATTCAACTTTTCGTGAAGTTTACCGCAGGAGAAAATAATCAGAGGATAATCACTTCAAGGGATACCTGCTGCTGCCACTGCGCCACCTGCTTTTTCCGTGCGGCGGTCAGTTTACCGCTGGTCACCAGAAGCCATTTGCGCTCGGGGAAAATCTCAGGCGCCAGTGACGTGGAGGGGGTAGGCAAAATATCGATACGGTGCCCTTGTCCGGTACGCGTCAGGGCCTCGAGCCAGATTTCACACGGGTCATTCAGGTACCAGCCACTGAGCAGGATGTTATCACCCGGCGCTTTTTTGTCGCCTTCAAGGCAGAACGAGGCATAGGCGATGATAATGCCGTCGAGGATCTCGCGCAGGGTCATGGCGGCAGGGATGTTGGCTGACATCTGGCTGCGCAAAGGACGCAGCACATTTGCAACCAGCTCTGGCCTGGGGTATTCGCGGCCGGCGTCGTAAATCATCTGGCGCAGGGACTCAATTTTCCCGTCCTGCAGGCGTTGCAGCATGGTCTCAAGCAACGTTTGCCAGTTGTTGGTCCGGCGCGGGACGGGGCGTTCCAGTAGCGGTTTGACCTGGCCAATGGGTACGCCTTTTTTCACCCAGTCGAGGATTTTCAGTGCCTGCTGGACGTCCTCATCACTGTACTGGCGATGGCCGCCCTCCGTGCGCTGTGGCTTGAGTAAACCATAGCGACGCTGCCATGCCCGCAGCGTCGTGGCGGTGATCCCGCTGAGTCTGGCGAATTCGCCGATGGAGTAAGCCATGTCCGTGTCCAGAGTGGAGGAATACTCTCAATATACTACGAATTTTCCCTCACGGGATGAAGCGCCGTAACGGTGCACTACACTTTACTTCCAACCGTGCAAATGAAAGGAATTCTCATGAAACTATGGCCTGTTGTGACGGGTGTCGCCATTGCCCTGACTCTGGTGGCCTGCAAATCCCCTACGCCACCGAAAGGCGTAAAGCCCATTTCAAATTTTGAAGCCAGCCGCTATCTCGGCAAGTGGTATGAAGTCGCCCGCCTGGAAAACCGCTTCGAACGCGGGCTGGAGCAGGTGACCGCCACCTACGGCGAGCGCAGCGACGGTGGCATCAGCGTGCTTAACCGGGGTTTCGACCCGGTTAAAAACAAGTGGAATGAGAGTGAAGGCAAAGCGTACTTTACCGGCGAACCGACGACGGCAGCGCTGAAGGTGTCGTTCTTCGGCCCCTTCTACGGCGGCTATAACGTGATCAAGCTGGACGATAAGTACCAGTATGCGCTGGTGAGCGGGCCGAACCGCGACTATCTGTGGATCCTGTCTCGTACGCCGAGGATTCCGGATGCCGTGAAACAGGACTACCTGAATACCGCACGCAGTCTGGGCTTCAAGGTTGATCAGCTGGTGTGGGTTAAGCAGTGAAGATCGTGCTTTCTTCGTAGGGTTTTACTGGCTCGCCTGGATAGACTTCCGTTAAAAGCTCAACGGGAGACGACGACATGAACTGGCAGCCTTTTCGCGGCGACGCACCGGAAAATATGACCATTTTCAGTGCGTCATTTCCGGATATTAGCGACCAGTGGCCGATGAAAGACGACACTGCCCGTGAGATCAATTCGATTAACCGGGCGCTGAAAGCCGACCCGGCGCTTCGTCCTCCGTTGATTGAATACGAAGAGGGGGGACAGGCCGTGCTTGTCCCACAGAACCGTTATTCCGGGCAAGCCTACCGCAATCGTCCGGCGCTCACCGCGTGGCGTACCCGGCTGGTTCCCTCTGCGCTGGCGCTTTTTGTGGTGCAAAACCCGCTGGAGGAGCGCCTGCCAGACGGAACCCGAATGGACAGCGACAGCCGCCAGTGGTTTATCCATGCGAACGATGCCATTGGTGTGCGCTCCCGTGCAAAAGTACTGGCTGCGATGGTGGATAAATACATCCGCAACGGGAACGATAACAATTGGGTGAGCCTGGCAAGCGGGGCTGCAATCCCCGTGCTGGAGGCGCTGCGCGAGGCGAAGCTCGACGGCCAGCAGGTGTATCTGACGCTGGTGGATAAAGACCCTGTGGCGCTCAGTTGGGCCGAAACCATGGCGGCGCAGGAAGGCATTATCGTGGGTGAACAGCTGACCCTGCTCAGGCGCAACTTGCTCCATACGCTGGTGCGTAACGAAGATTTATTGCATGAGCTGGGCGAGCATCAGGCCGAACTGGTGGATGCGCTGGGAATTTTCGACTATTTCAACGATGCCGATGCGGTGATTTTTCTCCAGCGTGCGCTGCGGCTGATAAAGCCCGGCGGGGCGGTGATTGTCTCGAATATGCTGGCCAGCAGCCCACAAATCGATTTTATTTTGCGCTGTATCGGCTGGGAGGATATTTACCCGCGGACGCTCCGGCAGCTGCAGGATATTCATATCGCGGCAGGCGTGCCGGTGGAAAATGTCACCGTGGTGGTCCCGAAAGACGGGGTATATGCAGTGATGGAGATTAAGGTGGGGGATAACAAACCGCACGGTCAGTTCCCTCTCCCTGAGGGAGAGGGCTAGGGTGAGGGGGGACAGGGCGCTAGAATATTTACCGTTCCTCAGTTGTTCGGTTTACCCGAACAACTACCATGAAGGATTAGCTGGTTTCTTTATTCTCAATGTCTGTTGGGGATTCTTGCTTTTCATGCTCTATCTGCTGGCCAGTCTCCTGAACCAACTTCCGGGCCATTTCCTTGATACGCTCTCGACTTTCACAGGTTCGAGAGTTTATTACTTCATTTAAGGTCTTCATTTTATTGCCTCCATGCTTCTGGATACTTGATTTAATCGCTGCGCTCTATAATGATCCCCCTCATGAAAATAGATACCGCACACCCCTCACACTTCGAACGCCTGGTCGCGATCTGGGAGTCTTCCGTTCGTGCCACCCATCACTTTTTACAGGAAAGCAATATTGCGGCCCTGCGCCCGTTATTGCTCAATGCCTATCTGCCCAATCTCAAGGTTATGATTGCCCGCGATGAAGCGGGTGTTATTCATGGCTTTTTAGGCGTGGATGAAAACCGCATTGAAATGCTGTTTGTTGATGCGACGAGCCGGGGAAAAGGCGTAGGGAAATTGCTGCTGAACTATGCCATTGCGCATTTTGGTGCGAATGAAGTGGATGTAAACGAGCAAAACCCGCAGGGCGTTGCGTTTTATCAGCATATGGGGTTTGTGCAGGTGGGGCGCTCAGAACGCGACGGACAGGGGAATGCGTTTCCGTTGCTGCATATGCGGTTGGGTGAGTTAATGCTAACTTAACGCAGATATCCTACTCGTTAGATATGAAATGAAACGCGTTTTGCCGTTCAGGAATTATACCTTACGATTAAAGTTTGGCTATTATGATATCCGTAATATAACCGAACAAATCAATATCAACGTAATTAATTAGTAAAACACATGGGTAAAGTTTAATGCCTGAATATTTGTGGGTGAGAAAACGAAAAAGGATGACTTAAAAATTACTGAAAAGCAGAAGAGTCACATAAAAAATTTTAGTGAATAGATTTGATTATTATTTGGGTTTAATGGTGGAACAAATATGAGAATAATCTCTTCAAAGAATTTTGGCGGAAGATCACAGGAGTCGAACCTGCCCGGGAACGCTGGCGTCCCCAACTGGATTTGAAGTCCAGCCACCTCACCGGAGATGACGATCTTCCGCGCCTGCATTGCTACATGGAGGCGGGGCGCATTATAGCTACTTTCAGGCATTTACCACATACCCCGGCACACTTTTTTCACCTCTCTTTTGACCTTAACACCCCTGTTTCAGTTAATTCCTAAGAAAATCCTCAGGTTAGCATTTCGTGCTCGTCAATATTTACCGCGATCACAAAAAACAAGAAACGTAACCAGCTAACCAGAAAACGCAATACCCGCTCCTGAAACAATGGTTTAAAAATCTGTAACCGGTCTCAGCGCCCCTACAGCGTGAAGGATAAAAAAATGAGCGACGTATTGTCAGTAAAAGAGAAGATTGGCTACGGCATGGGTGACGCCGCCAGCCACATCATCTTCGATAACGTTATGTTGTACATGATGTTTTTCTATACCGATATCTTCGGCATTCCTGCCGGGTTTGTCGGCACGATGTTCCTGCTGGCACGTGCGCTGGATGCGATTTCGGACCCGTGCATGGGCCTGATCGCCGACCGCACCCGCAGCCGCTGGGGTAAATTCCGGCCGTGGATACTGTTCGGTGCTATCCCGTTCGGCATTGTCTGCGTGCTGGCCTACACCACGCCGGACCTCAGCCTCAACGGCAAAATGATTTATGCCGCCATTACCTACACGCTGCTGACGCTGCTCTATACCGTGGTTAACATCCCTTATTGCGCCCTGGGCGGTGTGATCACCAACGACCCGACGCAGCGTATCTCCCTGCAGTCCTGGCGCTTTGTGCTGGCGACCGCGGGCGGCATGCTCTCGACGGTACTGATGATGCCGCTGGTTAACCTGATTGGTGGCGATGACAAAGCGTTCGGTTTCCAGGGCGGGATCGCCGTGCTGTCGGTGGTCGCGTTCCTGATGCTGGCGTTCTGCTTCTTCACCACCAAAGAGCGCATCCAGGTGCCGCCGAGCACCACCTCCATGCGCGAAGACCTGCGAGATATCTGGCACAACGACCAGTGGCGTATTGTTGGTGTACTGACCATTCTCAATATCCTCGCCGTCTGCGTGCGTGGCGGCGCGATGATGTACTACTGCACCTGGATCATGGGCTCACCGGAAATCTTTGTCGCGTTCCTCACCACCTACTGTGTCGGCAACCTGATTGGCTCTGCGCTGGCGAAACCGCTCACCGACTGGAAATGCAAGGTCAGCATCTTCTGGTGGACCAACGCCGCCCTGGCAGTGGTCAGCGTGGCGATGTTCTTCGTTCCCATGCATGCCACGGTGGTGATGTTCACCTTCATCTTTGTGATTGGGGTGTTGCATCAGCTGGTGACGCCGATCCAGTGGGTCATGATGTCCGATACCGTCGACTACGGCGAATGGACCAACGGCAAACGTCTTACCGGCATCAGCTTCGCGGGCACGCTGTTTGTGCTGAAACTCGGCCTGGCGCTGGGCGGGGCAATGATCGGCTGGATGCTGGCAGGGGGGGGTTATGACGCCGCAGCTAAAACCCAGAACAGCGCGACCATCAGCATCATTATCGGCCTGTTCACCCTGGCCCCGGCGGTCTGCTACGTGCTGAGCGCCATCATCGCCAAACGCTACTACACCCTGAAAACACCTTTCCTGACCAAAATCATGAGCGAGCTGGCACACGGCGCGCGCCGCAATCAGCAGGAGTTTGACAACCTGCCGGTCAGTAAAGAATTACAGAACTAAGAGGACGAGAGTATGAAAATCAGTGATGGAAACTGGCTCATTCAACCGGGCCTGAACGTCACCTGCCCGGTTCAGGTGTTCGATGTAGAGCAGCAGGGCAATGACCTTGTGGTGTACGTGGCGCCGCGTGATGTACGAGAACGTACCTGGCAGCTTGATACCCTGATGTTCACCGTCCGTCTTTTCTCCCCGCAGGAAGGGATTGTCGGCGTGCGTATCGAGCACTTCCATGGCGCGCTGAACAACGGTCCGCACTATCCTCTGAATGTCATCAAAGAGATGAACGTTGAGATTGAAAACAATGCCGAATTTGCTGAGCTGAAAAGCGGTCACCTCAGCGTGCGCGTCACCAAAGGCGAGTGCTGGGCGCTGGACTTCCTGCGCAACGGCCAGCGCATTACCGGCAGTCAGCTGAAAAACAACGGTTACGTGCAGGATACCCGTACCGATCGTAATTATGTTTTTGAGCGTCTGGATCTGGGCGTAGGTGAAACGGTCTACGGTCTGGGCGAGCGCTTTACCGCCCTGGTGCGCAACGGCCAGACGGTCGAAACGTGGAACCGCGACGGCGGCACCAGTACCGAGCAGTCATACAAAAATATCCCGTTCTATCTGACCAACCGCGGCTACGGCGTGCTGGTGAATCACCCGGAAAACGTCTCGTTCGAAGTGGGTTCGGAGAAAGTCTCCAAAGTGCAGTTCAGCGTCGAAGGGGAGTATCTGGAGTACTTCGTGATCGACGGCCCGACGCCAAAAGAGGTCCTGAACCGTTATACGCGCTTCACCGGGCGTCCGGCACTGCCCCCGGCGTGGTCCTTCGGCCTGTGGCTCACGACTTCGTTTACCACTAACTACGATGAAGCCACGGTGAACAGCTTTATTGATGGCATGGCGGAGCGCGATCTGCCGCTGCATGTCTTCCACTTCGACTGCTTCTGGATGAAGGCCTTCCAGTGGTGTGATTTTGAGTGGGACCCGGTGACCTTCCCGGATCCGGAAGGGATGATCCGCCGCCTGAAGGAGAAAGGGCTGAAGGTTTGCGTGTGGATTAACCCGTACATCGGCCAGAAGTCGCCGGTATTTCGCGAACTGAAAGAGAAGGGCTACCTGCTCAAGCGTCCGGACGGTTCCCTGTGGCAGTGGGACAAATGGCAGCCCGGCCTGGCGATTTATGACTTCACTAACCCGGACGCGTGTCGGTGGTATGCCGACAAGCTGAAAGGCCTGGTGGATAGTGGCGTCGACTGCTTTAAGACCGACTTTGGCGAGCGCATCCCGACGGACGTCCAGTGGTTTGACGGTTCCGATCCGCAGAAGATGCACAACCACTACGCATACCTTTATAACGAACTGGTGTGGAACGTACTGAAAGAAACGGTGGGCGCGGATGAGGCGGTGCTGTTTGCCCGCTCGGCGTCGGTAGGTGCGCAACAGTTCCCGGTGCACTGGGGTGGCGACTGTTACGCCAACTACGAGTCGATGGCGGAAAGCCTGCGCGGCGGGCTGTCGATTGGTCTGTCCGGCTTTGGCTTCTGGAGCCATGACATCGGTGGATTTGAGAACACCGCGCCGGCACACGTCTACAAACGCTGGTGCGCGTTTGGGCTGTTATCCAGCCACAGCCGCCTGCATGGCAGCAAATCTTACCGCGTACCGTGGGCGTACGATGATGAGTCCTGTGATGTGGTGCGTCACTTCACTCAGCTGAAATGTCAGATGATGCCGTATCTCTATCGCCAGGCTGCCCTGGCTCGCGAGTATGGCACACCGATGCTGCGGGCGATGATGCTGGAGTTCCCGGACGATCCGGCATGCGATTACCTCGACCGTCAGTACATGCTGGGGGAGTCGGTGATGGTAGCCCCGGTGTTTTCTGAGGCCGGTGACGTGCAGTTTTATCTGCCGGAAGGGCGCTGGACCCATCTCTGGCATAACGATGAAATCGAGGGCAGCCGCTGGCATAAACAGCAGCATGATTTCCGCAGCCTGCCGGTCTATGTGCGCGATAACACCCTGCTGGCGTTGGGCAACAATCAACAGAAACCGGACTACGCCTGGAACGAAGGGACAGCATTCCAGCTGTTTAACCTGGGCGATGGCGCGATGGCGGTGAGCGAAGTGCCTGCGGCGGACGGTTCTGTGGCATTTACGCTGAAAGCCACACGCAGCGGCGACACCGTGACCATTACCGGCACAGGTGACGCGCGAAACTGGTCGGTCTGCTTGCGCAACGTGCAGAAACTGAGTGGTGTAAAAGGCGGCTCAGAGGCCGGGAGCGAGTGGGGCGTGGTGGTGAAAGCGGAGGGTAATGAGGTGGTGGTACACCTTTAATTTTCCTCACCCTGACCCTCTCCCCAACGGGGGGAGGGAAGGGTTTGCTCCTTCTTCCTTTCAGGGAGAGGGCCGGGGCGAGGATAGTGTCGACACCTCTCCCCCCATCATCGTCTGTTGCACCTGCTGTTTATCCATATTTACCGCATTCAGTTTCCCGTTAACCGTCGGCTTCAGCGGTGCGTTGGCCTGCACGCTGCCGCTGGCGGTTAGCTGGATATTGCCATCACCGCCAATGGGCAGCGCCGGCCAGCCCCACGCCTGCAGCACGTTGAGCGGCACGCCGCGTCCGTTCAGGCTGATTGTGGTCTGCCGTGGCGGAAGCTGTGAAACCGTCGCCGTGGCTTCCAGAATGCCTTTTTCGGTGAAAGCACTCAGGTCGGTAATGTTTACCGTTGAGGCGTTAGCGTTCAGCGCCAGCGACGGACGACGCACGTCCACGCGGTTAAAGGTCGCCGCCGCGCCGTTCAGCGTTGCGCTGCCACCCCATACGCCCCACTGGCGATCTTTCGCCAGCTGCAGGTTCGCGCCATAGCCATCAAGAGAGGTGATTTGCCACGGGAAGGCCGGGTCGATATCGATAACCAGGTTGCGGCTCAGGCCGAATTTTTTCAGCGTCAGGCTGTTCAGCCATTCCGGTAACGGCTCCATCCACAGCGTTTTCCAGTTCTGCGGCAGGGTGTATTCCAGCCCGGCGATGGCGACATCGTCCAGCACCAGCGCGTTACCTTCGCGCAGCCAGTTGCCGGAAGCGCGAACCATGCCGCCCTCCCAGCGGGAGGTAAACTGGCGCAGCGCCACGCCTTGCGGGGAGAACTCCGCATTCATGATCGGGTCGAACAGATGCAGAGAGCCATAAATAAACTCGCTGGCGTTCATGGACAAACGCCCCTCCTGACTTTGCCAGTCGCCTTTGCTGAGTGTCAGGTTGCGCAGGCTTAAATCGAGATCGGTCACCGCCCAGTCCGGCCCCTGCAGGCGTGCGTCAGTCACTTCCAGACGGCCAATCTGCAGCGAGGGAATGGTGGTCAGAGGCGCGAAGAAATCCACCAGCGACTTATCGCTTTGCAGGCGGATCTCATTCAGACGCATGGTGTCGATAATCCAGCTGCCGTCAGCGTTGCGCAGGGCGGACCCGGTGAGCGAACCGCGCGCCATATCGGCACCAATGGTGTTCAGCACCACCTCTTTGCCGTTGAGCTGCCCCTGGATCAGCACGTTGGTGGCCGGCACGCCGTTCAGGGTAAGCGAGCCTGCGCTCACCTGGATCTGTGCGTTTTTACCCAGCACATTGCCTGCTTCTGGCTGCCACGGGCTGACGCCGCCCGTCACTTTCTGTGCGCTGAGATCCCATTCCGTATTGGGGCTGTTAAAGGCCATGTTGTTCAACTGCAAACGGTCCGCCTGGAACGGGAGCGGTGCCGTCTGAGGAGAAAGATTAAGCGTGCCATCGAACAGGGCAATGGTGTCCATGTGCAGCGGATCGGTGACCTGTCGGCTACTCAGACCGATATCGACTTTCCTGGCCACCAGCGTGGCGGGTTTACCGTCGCGGCCAAACGTGACGTTTTCCAGAATGATGTGGGAAGGTGACGAAAAGCGGTGATCCATCAGGTCGAAATTGAGTTCGTAATCGGTATTCACCGTTACCCAGTTGCTGGCCTGAGATGCTCCCCAGCGGGTCTGGAGCAGAATATAGAGCGCCAGCACCACAATGAGCAGGGCCACCAGAAGATAGACGAGTACCTTTCCAATAAATTTCATGGTCTTCCATCCCGCGAAACGCACATAAGGGAGTTATGCACGATTTATGCGCAATGCTCAAGGCGGGAATGGTGTAAAGAGATGTCACGGCAGGCGTTGACAGCCTGCCGTGAGGGCGATCAATTTTTCTCAGGCGGGAAAACGAGGTTCAGAACAATCGCAGTGATACCGCCTGCCGCAATGCCGGAAGAGAGCAGGTTTTTCACCCAGTCCGGGGCAAACTGCAGGATCAGCGGTTGCTGTGAAACACCCAGACCCACGGCCAGCGACAGGGCAATGATCATTATGGCGCGGCGGTTCAGCGGTTCGCGGGAGACGATACGTACACCGGAAGCCGCGATGGTCCCGAACATCACCAGCGTTGCGCCGCCCAGCACCGGTTCAGGTATATGCTGCACAAAACCGCTTACCGCTGGGAACAGGCCGAGGACGATCAGCATCAGCGCCACCACAAAACCGACGTAGCGGCTGGCAACGCCAGTCAGCTGGATCACGCCGTTGTTCTGGCCGAAGCAGGAGTTCGGGAAGGTGTTGAAGACCGCAGAGACAAACGAGTTCAGGCCGTTCGCCAGCACGCCGCCTTTCAGGCGTTTCATATACAGCGGGCCGGAGACCGGCTGCTCGGAGACATCAGACGTGGCGGTGATATCGCCAATCGTCTCCAGCGAGGTGATCATAAAGACCAGCATCAGCGGCAGCAGCAGACCCCAGTCAATGCCCAGGCCGTAGTACAGCGGTGTTGGAATGGTGATCAGCGCACTGTTGGTCTGCGGGGTATTCTCCGGTAGCATACCCAGCGCCCAGGCCAGCAGATAACCGGCCGCCATGGCGATCACCAGCGATGCCACACGCAGATACGGGTTACGCTGACGGTTAAGCAGAATAATGATTGCCAGTACCACGCCGGCCAGCAGCAGGTTTTTCGGTGCACCAAAAGTGTGGTCGCTCATTGCCGCATAACCGCCACCGATGGAGGTCAGGCCAACCTGAATCAGCGACAGGCCAATGATCATCACCACCACGCCGGATACCAGCGGCGTGATCACGCGACGCGCCAGGTGCAGTACCCGGGAGATCACCATCTCGGTGCAACTGGCCAGCATCAGCGTGCCAAACAGCGCCGCCATCATGGTCGGAACATCCGCGCCGCCGGTTTTGAGGGCTGTACCGCCCATGATCAGCGGTGCGACGAAGTTAAAACTGGTGCCCTGGATCGACAACAATCCAGACCCCACCGGGCCCCACGCTTTAATTTGAATAATGGACGCCACGCCGGAGGCAAAGAGGGACATACTGATGATGTGCTGTGTATCCTGAGCCGGTAAACCAAGCGCCTGGCAGATCAGCAGCGCCGGGGTGATCACCGCAACGAACATAGCCAGCAGGTGTTGGCAGGCGGCAAAGAGCGTCTGAGGAAGAGGCGGACGGTCTTCAAGGCGGTAAATCAGTTCGCTATTTTGCTTCTGCGCAATCGGTTGCGCATCGGGAGACTCAAGGGTGTTAACGGACATCGGCGGCAATCCCACGGTGGAAAAGCGGGCATTTTATCTGACCACCTGGTAAAAGCAAACGATTGCCAACAAAAAAAGACAAGAAAATCTGCCGCTGTGAGCAGGTTTTCTACAACCCATGGGGAAAAAAAATTACACTTTTTGCGCCGGCGGCTCATGACGAGCGCAAGCCGGCCCAGGATAACGCCGCGTGTGTATGGAACACGCGCATAACAGGAGCCTTTTATGATTCATCTCGATACGTTGTCGACCCTTGTTGCCGCAACGCTGGTCTTACTGCTTGGCCGTAAGCTCGTACACAGCGTTTCCCTTCTGAAGAAATACACCATTCCTGAACCTGTTGCCGGCGGACTGCTGGTGGCGCTGGCCCTGCTGGTGCTGAAGAAAAGCATGGGCTGGGAAATTGATTTTGATATGTCCCTGAAAGATCCGCTGATGCTGGCCTTCTTTGCCACCATTGGCCTGAATGCCAACCTGGCGAGCCTGCGGACGGGTGGCAAAGTGCTCGGCGTATTTCTGATCGTGGTGGTAGGGCTGCTAGTGATGCAAAACGCCATTGGTATCGGGATGGCTACGCTGCTGGGGCTGGATCCGCTGATGGGGCTGCTGGCCGGATCAATCACCCTCTCTGGTGGCCACGGTACCGGGGCGGCGTGGAGCAAGCTGTTTACTGAGCGCTACGGCTTTGAAAACGCCACCGAAGTGGCGATGGCCTGCGCCACCTTCGGTCTGGTGCTGGGCGGCCTGATCGGCGGGCCGGTGGCGCGGTATCTGGTGAAGCACTCTGGTACGCCAGACGGAAGACCGGACGATGAGCTGGTACCCACTGCCTTTGAAAAACCCGACGTCGGGCGCACCATCACTTCGCTGGTGTTGATTGAAACTATCGCGATGATTGCCATCTGCCTGACGGTGGGCAAAGTGGTTGCGCAATGGCTGGCAGGTTCAGCGTTCGAGCTCCCGACGTTTGTGTGCGTGCTGTTTGTTGGGGTGCTGCTGAGTAACGGTCTGGCGCTGATGGGTTTCTACCGCGTATTTGAACGTGCCGTATCGGTGCTTGGCAACGTCTGCCTGTCGCTGTTCCTGGCGATGGCCCTGATGAGCCTCAAGCTCTGGGAGCTGGCCTCACTGGCGCTGCCGATGGTGGCTATTCTGGCCGTTCAGGCACTGTTTATGGCGTTCTATGCCATGTTTGTAACCTGGCGCATGATGGGTAAAAACTACGATGCAGCAGTGCTGGCGGCCGGGCATTGTGGGTTTGGTCTGGGGGCAACGCCGACGGCTATCGCCAACATGCAGGCGATCACCGAACGTTTTGGGCCTTCGCATATGGCGTTTCTGGTGGTCCCGATGGTCGGGGCGTTCTTCATTGATATCGTCAACGCGCTGGTGATCAAGCTTTACCTGATGCTGCCGATGTTTGCCTGAGATCAGGCGTTGGAATAGCGTTCAGTTTCCGGCATCCAGCGCTCAATTAACGCTGCCGCCTGTTCGGGGTAGCGCTCATGAATATGGCGTGCGAGGCGCTGAACTTCGGGGATCATGGCCTGATCGCGCAGTAAATCTGCCACTTTGAATTCGGCATTACCCGTCTGACGCGTGCCCAGCAGTTCGCCTGGGCCGCGGATCTCCAGGTCTTTTTGTGCAATCACAAAACCGTCGTTACTGTCGCGCAGCACCTGCAAACGCATCTGTGCGGTTTTCGAGAGCGGTGCTTTGTAGAGCAGCACGCAGTGAGAGGCGACAGCACCGCGGCCAACGCGGCCGCGCAGCTGATGGAGTTGCGCAAGGCCAAGACGTTCCGGGTTTTCGATGATCATCAGGCTGGAGTTGGGGACGTCTACGCCCACTTCAATCACCGTTGTGGCAACCAGCAAATGCAGTTCACCCTGTTTGAACGACTGCATCACCGCCTGTTTCTCAGTAGGCTTCATCCGCCCGTGAACCAGACCCACGTTCAGCTCGGGCAGCGCCAGCTTCAGCTCTTCCCACGTCGCTTCCGCAGCCTGCGCTTCAAGCAGTTCAGACTCTTCAATTAACGTGCAGACCCAGTAGGCCTGACGGCCTTCGTGAGTGCAGGCGTTGCGCACGCGGTCGATGATATCGCTGCGGCGTGTGTCCGGAATGGCGACCGTGGTGACCGGTGTACGGCCCGGCGGCAGTTCGTCGATGGTCGATGTATCGAGATCGGCGTAGGCGGTCATTGCCAGGGTGCGCGGGATAGGTGTGGCAGTCATGATCAGCTGATGCGGGTGGAAGCCCTGCTGCAGCCCTTTCTCCCACAGCGCCAGACGCTGGTGTACACCGAAGCGGTGTTGTTCGTCGATAATCACCAGGGCAAGACCATTAAACTGTACCTGCTCCTGGAAAATCGCGTGCGTGCCGACAATCATCTGTACCTGACCGCTGGCAATGGCGTCCTGTTGTGCCTGACGCGCTTTACCTTTTTGCTTCCCGGCAAGCCAGCCCACTTCAATCCCAAGCGGGGCAAACCACGCGCGGAAGTTATTAGCGTGCTGTTCAGCCAGCAGTTCGGTGGGGGCCATTAGCGCCACCTGCCTGCCGTGGGCAATTGCGCGCAGGGCAGCCAGGGCTGCAACCAGCGTTTTACCGGAACCCACATCCCCCTGAACCAGGCGCATCATGGGCACATCAAGCGCCATATCGCGTTCAATCTCGGCCGTGACGCGTGCCTGTGCACCGGTGGGTTTAAACGGCAGTGAGGCCAGCAGCTTATCTTTGAGTTCATCTCGCGGGCTTAAGGGCTGGGCATGAAAACGCTGCGCGCCCGCCCGTACCGCCAGCATGCTCAGGTTATGAGCCAGTAATTCCTCAAGGATAAGACGCCGTTGAGCGGGGTGTTTGCCGCTTTCCAGGTCGCTAAGCTGCAGGGTTGGCGGCGGGCGGTGCAGGGTGCGCAGCGCCTCGGGCAGACTCATCATACCCTGAGCCAGCTCAGGCGGCAGTAGCTCGGTAATGGCGCAGGTATCCAGCAGTTCCAGTGCCTGGTCGGTGAGTTTACGCAGCGTTGCCTGCTTGATGCCTTCGGTCGTCGGATAAACCGGGGTCAGGGTCTCCTGCAGCTCCGGCGTGCTTAGATCTCCCTGAACGCGATACTCCGGGTGGATCATCTCTGCGCCGTATTTCCCGCGTTTGGCTTCACCATAGGCCAGCACCCTGCGACCGGTCGCAAGGCTGTTTTTCATGGCCGCATTGAAGTTGAAAAAGCGCATGGTGAGAATGCCGGTGCCGTCGCTGATCTGACAGGTCATCATCCGGCGTCCGCCAAAGGTGATATTGCAGTTCAGTACTTCGCCTTCAACGGTGGCGTAAATGGCAGGCAGCAGATCGCCAATCTTATAGAGTTGGGTGCGGTCTTCATAACGCAGGGGGAGATGGAGCAGGAGATCCTGCACGGTATGCAGGCCAATTTTTGCCAGTTTACTGCTTTGCGCCGCACCTACGCCCGTCAGGCTATTGAGCGGTATGGCATCCAGCAGACGGCCTTTCATCGGTTATCCTGCGTACTGCATGGTGGCCCACCACTCGGCATCGGCTTCAATTTCGCCCTGCGCGTTGACGTGGGGGTAAGGCAGTTTTTTCTGTTTCGCGACGCGAGCCAGCACCGGGTAACCACCTTCGAACAGCAGGCGCTGCTGCTCCTCTTCCGGCAGCATGCTGTTGCTGCGCTTGTACATGCCCGCGTTCTGACGCTGGCGCTGCGCTTCATAGAGAATGAGCGCAGAGGCCACGGAGACATTGAGAGACTGCACCATGCCGATCATGGGGATGATGATATCCTGATCCGCCAGATCCAGTGCTTCCTGGGTGATCCCGGTTTTCTCCTGACCCATCAAAATACAGGTCGGGCGGGTGTAGTCGATCTCACGAAAATCGACGGCTTTTGCGGACAGGTTAGTGGCCAGGACCTGCATACCGCGACCTTTCAGGTGCGATACGGCTTCGCCAATAGTCTGGTGGGTTTTGACGGACACCCAGCTGTTACTGCCTGCGGCAGTTGAAGCCATGGTTCGCATGCGGGCACCCGGCCAGACGGCGTGCACTTCATGCACGCCTACGGCGTCTGCGGTACGGACAATTGCAGAGACGTTATGAGGTTTGTGGACCTGCTCCATGCAGACCGTCAGGTCAGGCTGACGCCTGGCGAGCATTTCGCAGATACGCTCGTAACGTTTTGAATTCATAAGTCTAGTTTCGGTTACGGGTGACTTTAATCACGTCCGGCATCACGCGGATCTTGCGCATAATGTTCGCCAGATGCACGCGGTCACGGGCGGTCAGACGAATAAAGGCGCTGTAGACGCGGCCATCTTTCTCTTCCGTATTCAGGCTCTGAATGTTGGAAGAGGCCGTATTGATTGCTGCCGTCAGGTTCGCCAGGGCACCCTGGTGGTTGAACATATCCACCTTAATTTCGGTGATAAATTCCTGTGCCGTCTCTTTATCCCACTCGACTGCCATGAACTTCTCCGCCTCTTTTTGATAGCCGCGGATGTTACGACAGGATTCGTGGTGGATAACCAGCCCTTTACCCGGACTGACGTGCGCAATAATCGGGTCACCCGGGATAGGACGGCAACATTTCGCGAAGGTGATAAGTACGCCGTCCGCGCCTTTGATCGGCAGATGACCGTGGCTTTGCGTCGTCGTCGGGATCGCCGTGGTATCACCCTGCTGCAGGTTCTTCGCCACGACCACGCTCATGGCGTTGCCGAGGCCGATTTCTGCCAGCAGGTCATCAAGCGAGGCGAGCTTCATGCGCTCCAGCTCACGCTGAATGTTCTCTTTCGGGATCTCAGCCAGCTTACGGCTACCACCCAACGCATGGTTGAGCAGACGACGCCCCAGGCTGACAGAATCATCGCGCTTAAGGTTTTTCAGCAACTGGCGAATTTTGGCGCGTGCTTTGGAACTCACGACAAAGTTCAGCCAGGCCGCGTTCGGGCGTGCGCCCGGTGCGGTAATAATTTCCACCGTCTGGCCGCTGGAAAGCGGCTGAGAGAGCGGATAAGGCTGCCTGTCGACGCGCGCGCCCACGCAGGCGTGGCCGATATCGGTATGCACGGCGTAAGCAAAGTCGACCGGCGTAGCGCCTGCAGGTAGTTCGACAATGCGGCCTTCTGGGGTGAAAACGTAAATCTCATCCGGGAAGAGATCGGATTTAACGCTCTCGATAAATTCAAACGAGCTACCCGCACTCTGCTGCAGTTCCAGCAGGCTTTGCATCCAGCGCTGGGCGCGGATTTGTGCGGTTGTACTGCTTTCGCCACCGTGCTCTTTATAAGCCCAGTGTGCAGCCACACCCATCTCCGCCATCTGGTCCATGTCTTCGGTGCGGATCTGCACTTCAACAGGCACGCCGTGTGGACCGATCATCGAGGTGTGCAAAGATTGATAGCCGTTCGCTTTTGGAATGGCGATGTAATCTTTCATGCGCCCTGGACGCGGTTTGTACAGGCTGTGCATCTGGCCCAGCACGCGGTAGCAGGTATCAGAGTCGTGGACGATCACGCGGAACGCGTAGATATCCATGATCGAATGAAAACGCTGCTCTTTGAGCACCATTTTGCAGTAGATGGAGTACAGATGTTTTTCGCGACCGCTGACGCGGCACGGAATTCCCGCTTCCTGTAAACGTCCTTCAATTTCAGAGAGGATCTTTTGAATCATCTCTTTACGGTTGCCGCGTGCGGCTTTCACCACCTCTTTAATCACGCGATAGCGGTTCGGGTATAACGCTTCAAAACCCAGCTCTTCCAGCTCGGTTTTAATGTGGTGGATACCTAAACGGTGCGCCAGCGGACTGTAGATTTCGAGGGTTTCACGGGCAATGCGGCGACGTTTGTCCGGGCGAAGTGAGCCCAGCGTGCGCATATTGTGGGTACGGTCAGCAAGTTTGATAAGAATGACGCGGATATCCTGCACCATCGCCATAATCATCTTGCGAAAGTTTTCGGCTTGCGCCTCTTTCTTGTCGCGGAATTTCAGCTTATCAAGCTTAGAGACCCCTTCCACCAGCTCGGCAACGCTTTTGCCAAACAGCTGTTCCATATCCTGGTAGGTGGCAGGGGTATCTTCGATCACATCATGCAGCAGGGCGGCCATCAGCGTTTCGTAGTCGAGTTTCATCTCGGCCAGAATACAGGCCACCGCTACCGGGTGCGTGATATAGGGTTCACCGCTTGAACGTGCCTGGCCCTCGTGAGCGTCACGTGCAACGAGATACGCCTGCTGAAGACGCTTAATCTGGTCTTCAGGCAGGTAAGTTTGAATCAGTTGATTCAGGCTTTCAAACAGATACAAGGGCGACCCGCAGGTTTAATTAACGACGACCTTCAGCAATGGCGGTTACGGCCTGCAGTTCTGCGGCTTCCTGCTCTTGCTGCTCCTGGCGCTCACGTACGTCGAGGATCTGATTGTTGATCAGACCTTCTTCGATTTCGCGAAGTGCAATAACGGTAGTTTTATCGTTTTCTTCCGGTACCAGCGGATCTTTACCGCCTACCTGCATCTGACGAGCGCGACGCGCGGCGACCAGCACCAGGTCAAAACGGTTACCAATTTTCTCTACAGCGTCCTGAACAGTTACGCGTGCCATACTTAAAATGCTCCACAGGTGAAGAAATGACTGGGCATGATACTGAAAGTGGGTTCAGTCTGCCAACAGTTTGGTGATTAATGCGTCATGTCGCTGCTTCTGGCGGCTCATACGCAAGCGTTCTGCGCGAAGAATGGTTTTGAGATCGCTCAGCGCGGCATCAAAATCATCATTCACAATAAGGTAATCATATTCCGCGTAATGGCTCATTTCTGCAACTGCCTGCTCCATACGCCGGGCGATCACTTCCTCGCTGTCCTGACCGCGGCCACGCAGTCGGCGATCCAGCTCATCTTTCGATGGCGGTAAAATAAAGATACTGCGTGAATCAGGCATTTTCTTGCGAATCTGCTGTGCGCCCTGCCAGTCGATATCCAGGAACACATTTACGCCCGTGGCCAGAACCTGCTCAATGGTTTCACGCGAAGTGCCGTAGTAGTTACCGAAAACTTCTGCGTGTTCAAGAAACGCGTCTCTGCCAATCATCGCTCTGAATTCATCGTGATCAACAAAGAAATAGTGTTCACCGTGCACTTCACCCGGACGCGGTTTACGCGTGGTGTGAGAAACAGAAACCTGTGTGTCGTACAACGGTTGGGTTTTTAACAGTGCCTGAATAAGGCTGGATTTACCCGCGCCACTAGGGGCAGAAACAATATAAAGCGTGCCTTGAGCCATGAGAGTCTTTTGTATGTGTTAACGAAGAAGTCCTACATACGGGCTTATTATACACGTCGCCGCTGTGTGACGTAGCCTTTGTCACACTTTTTCCCCTGCATTATTGAATTTTGCGCGCCGTTTTCAGGTTTTACAGCTGTTTTGTAGCAATAAAAATAAACCTCTGACAACGCCTCGCAGAGTGAAAGATTGCCATTAGCACGGTTTTCCGCGTCGGGTTATACCTCCACCAACGCAAAGGAGGGGTGGCGATGTGGCGATGGATGAGCGGATTAATGCTGTTGTGGTGCGGCTATGGTGCGGCGGTGTGTCCCGTGTGGTCTCAGGCAAAAGCAGAGAAAGAGATTGCGACGTTGAGTGCGCAAGTCAAACGCTGGGATGATGCCTACTGGAAGCAGGGCGTGAGCGAGGTGAATGACGACGTCTATGACCAGCTCAATGGCCGTTTAAAGCAGTGGCAGCGCTGCTTCGGCGATATACCTTCTGAGGAGGCCTTACCGGTTCTAACGGGGAGCGTAAGACATCCTGTTGCCCATACTGGAGTGCATAAAGCGGCCAGTAAAGAAGAGCTACGCCAGTGGATGCGTGGTCGTGACACTCTCTGGATGCAGCCAAAAGTCGACGGGGTGGCAGTGACGCTGGTGTATCGCGACGGAAAGTTAACCCAGGCTATCAGTCGTGGTGATGGGCTTAAAGGTGAAGACTGGACTGCACAAGTGTATTTAATTCCCGCAGTGCCCAAAAAAGTGACCGGTGCGCTGGCCAACAGCGTCTTACAGGGAGAGCTTTTTTGGTTACGCGACAACCATCTTCAGCGACAGATGGGGGGAATGAACGCACGGGCAAAAGTGGCGGGCGCGATGATGCGGCAAAAGGACAGTCCGCTTCTGAGCCAGACAGGGATATTTATCTGGGCCTGGCCGGATGGGCCGAAAGTGATGTCGAGTGCGCTGTCTGAGTTATCTAAAGCCGGCTTTTCCCTGACGGCCCGTTATACCCTGCCTGTACAGTCTGTTGATGCAGTCGAGAAACAGCGCTCGACGTGGCACAACACGGCATTACCCTTTGCCACGGACGGCATTGTGGTGCGGTCCGCGGATGCTCCTCCCGGCGAAAACTGGTTGCCCGGAGAAGGCAGCTGGGTCGTCGCATGGAAATACCCCCCGGTCGCACAGATTGCCGAAGTAAGAGATATTTATTTTGCCGTGGGGCGCACGGGAAAAATCTCGGTCGTGGCGGCGCTGGTCCCTGTCCTGCTGGATGATAAGCAGGTACAACGGGTCAGTCTTGGGTCCGTTGAACGCTGGCAAAGGCTGGATATTGCGACGGGTGATCAGATACAGGTCAGTCTGGCCGGGCAGGGTATCCCGCGGTTCGATAAGGTGGTCTGGCGGGGGGAAGAGAGACAAAAGCTCACACCCCCGGCCTCGCATTATCATGCGCAGAGCTGTTTTTACGCCTCGCCGGCGTGTATGGAGCAGTTCTTTGCCCGCCTGAAGTGGCTCAGTTCAAAGCACGTGCTGAATATTGAAGGAGTCGGTGAGTCAGGCTGGCGGGCGCTGCATCAGGCGCATCATTTTGAACATATCTTCTCTTGGCTGACATTAACGCAGGCGCAGCTGGAGTCTACCCCGGGGTTTTCCGCAGCACGCGGGCTGGCGCTCTGGCATCGCTTTAATCTGGTACGTGAGCGCCCCTTTATTCGTTGGATCATGGCATTGGGTGTTCCGCTGACGCAGGCCTCGCTAAACGCTATGGGAGACCTGACGTGGCAGAAAATGCGTGAGCGTAACGCAGCAGACTGGCAGGCACTTCCCGGCACAGGAAAGGAGAAAGCCCGGCAGCTCGTTGCGTTTATTCATGATCCTGGCATTGCCGGCCTGGTTGCCTGGCTCGGCAAGCAGGGAGTGCAAGGATTCTGACGTGAGCTTGCTGTCGCTTATCGCGGATAAATGCCGCCACTTTATCGGGGAGAATAGATGGCGGCCAGTCAGTGGGTGTCCTGAGGGTAATGAAACACGGGCAGTCCCAGTTTCAAGCGCAGCGCAAGCAAGCGAGCCGTGAAGCCAAATAACAAGGTGGCGATGACCACGACGTCATGGCTGGAAACATAATGCTGTAAAGCGATATACAGAACGGCTGATGCAAAGGATATCCCAGCGTAGAGCTCTTTTTGAAAGACCAGAGGAATGCGTTTGCAGAACATATCGCGCAGTACGCCGCCAAATACGCCCGTCACGACTGCGGCAATAGTGGCAATCACCGGGCTTTCGCCCATATCCAGCGCAATTTGTGCCCCGATGATGGAGAACACGACCAGGCCCAGAGCATCAAGCACTAAAAACAGACGTCGAAGATGGGGCATTACAGGAGCAAGGATAGTGGTCAGCACTGCGGCGACAGCCACAATGATGATGTACTCGGGGTGCTTAACCCAGCCGAGAGGGTAATGCCCCAGCAGGATATCGCGTACCGATCCGCCTCCCAGCGCGGTGGCGGTAGCAATAATGATGACCCCAAACGTATCCATACGACGGCGTCCGGCAGCGAGTGCACCGGTCATGGCTTCGGCAGTGATCCCGACGAGATAAAGGATATGTAGCAGCATGTGTTCCCCCGATATTGAGGGCAACAGGGTAGCGTTTTGTGCGGTCTGTCACGATTTAGTTTTTCTTGTGTGAGGGCATTATCCTTAATTTTGATAATGACTGAACGTTGTTTGGCTGGGTGTGATGGCGATAAACGGTAATTTTCACATTACAATTATTCATGTTATAGGCGTTTGCCGCCGATAGCCTGTTCCGATAAAAAAATGGCCCCTGAACGGGGCCATGATGAGAAAGCGGCTTGAATAAAGCGTTACTCGATATTCTGGATCTGCTCGCGCATCTGCTCAATCAGCACTTTCAGTTCAATGGCGGAGTTGGTCACTTCAGCATTGATCGACTTAGAGGCCAGGGTGTTCGACTCGCGGTTGAACTCCTGCATCATAAAGTCGAGACGACGCCCTACGGCTTCTTTCTTCTTCAGGATGTTGTAAGTCTCTTTAACGTGCGCTTCCAGACGATCCAGCTCTTCGGCAACGTCAATGCGCTGTGCCATCAGCACCAGTTCTTGTTCCAGACGGGTATTTTCCAGCTGAACTTCCGCTTCTTCCAGTTTGGCCACCAGGCGCTCACGCTGCCATTGCAGGACCGCAGGCATATGGGTACGGACTTTAGCCACTTCGGTGGTCACGCCTTCCAGACGCTGCTCAATCATCGCTTTGAGGGCCTGGCCTTCAGTTTCGCGGGCAATGATAAAGTCATCCAGCGTGCTGTCGAGGGCACTGAGAATTTCAGCGGCAATCGTGTCCAGATCCTGCTCACCGGCGGCCATGACGCCAGGCCAGCGCAGAATATCGACCGGGTTGATTTCCCCTTCATCGCTTTGCATCTTGACCCAGTTCGCTGCAGTGACTAGCTGTTTCGCCAGTTTTTCGTTGAGGATCAGCTCACCCTGGGCGCTGGCATCAGGCTCAAAACGCAGGTTACATTCCACTTTACCGCGCGTCAGACGAGCACGGATACGCTCGCGTACAACAGGTTCAAGGCTGCGGAACTGCTCCGGCATACGGAAATACGTTTCCAGGTAGCGCTGGTTTACCGAGCGCATTTCCCATGTAGCGCTACCCCAGCTACCCTTGATTTCACGCCGGGCGTAGGCGGTCATACTGCGGATCATAGACATTCCCGTTTTTAAAGGAGAGATGGGGGGATTATAGCTTTCGGGGGCTTCTCAGGATAGGAATAAGCGTCCTTTATCCGTATAATGCGCAGCCACATTCGTTTCAAGCCGGAGATTTCATCATGCGTCCAGCAGGTCGTAGCGCCAATCAGGTGCGTCCCGTCACCCTGACCCGTAACTATACAAAACACGCAGAAGGCTCCGTACTGGTTGAGTTTGGTGACACCAAAGTGCTGTGCACCGCGTCCATCGAAGAGGGCGTTCCACGCTTCCTGAAAGGTCAGGGCCAGGGCTGGATCACTGCGGAATATGGCATGTTGCCGCGTGCAACCCATACCCGTAACGCCCGCGAAGCGGCAAAAGGCAAGCAGGGCGGCCGTACCATGGAAATCCAGCGTTTGATCGCACGTGCGCTGCGCGCCGCCGTTGATCTGAAAACACTGGGTGAATTTACCATTACTCTGGACTGCGACGTCATTCAGGCAGACGGTGGTACGCGTACGGCGTCGATTACCGGTGCATGTGTGGCGCTGGCTGATGCCCTGAATAAGCTGGTTGCAGCCGGTAAGCTGAAAACGAATCCGATGAAAGGGATGGTCGCGGCTGTTTCCGTGGGTATCGTTAACGGTGAAGCGCTTTGCGATCTGGAATACGTTGAAGATTCCGCTGCCGAGACTGACATGAACGTGGTGATGACTGAAGACGGTCGCATCATTGAGGTGCAGGGCACGGCAGAAGGTGAGCCGTTCACCCATGAAGAACTTCTTACCTTGCTGGCGTTGGCCCGAGGGGGAATTGAATCTATCGTAACGACGCAGAAGGCGGCGTTAGAAAATTGATTTTAAAGGCGACTGATGAGTCGCCTTTTTTTTGTTCGTACAAAAGCAAAAGTCGGAGGAGTAAGCCCATGAAATCCTGGCAGCGTGAGTTTATTGAGTTTGCGCTTAACAAGCAGGTCCTGAAATTTGGCGAGTTTACGCTGAAATCCGGGCGTAAGAGCCCCTATTTCTTCAACGCCGGACTGTTTAATACCGGGCGCGATCTGGCATTGTTAGGCCGTTTCTATGCCGAAGCGCTGGTGGACTCCGGCATTGATTTTGACCTGCTGTTTGGCCCAGCCTATAAAGGCATTCCGATTGCCACTACCACTGCGGTTGCGCTGGCGGAACACCACGACCGCGACGTACCGTACTGCTTTAACCGTAAAGAGGCTAAAACCCACGGTGAAGGCGGTAATCTGGTAGGCAGCGCGCTGCAGGGTCGCGTGATGCTGGTGGACGATGTGATCACCGCCGGTACCGCTATTCGCGAATCGATGGAGATTATTCAGGCCAACGGCGCTACGCTTGCTGGCGTGCTGATCTCTTTGGATCGTCAGGAACGCGGGCGTGGCGAAATCTCTGCTATTCAGGAAGTTGAGCGCGATTATGGCTGTAAAGTGACGTCGATCATCACCCTGAAAGACCTGATTGCGTATCTGGAAGAGAAGCCTGAGATGGCGGATCATCTGGCTGCGGTACGTGGGTATCGCGAAGCTTTCGGCGTGTAATATCAAGCCCGGTGGCGTTCTGCTTACCGGGCCTGAAGATTATTGCAGTTGTGCCGCCACTAACGGCCAACGGGCGTCAAAATCGTCCGTTGGACGGTATTTAAACTCGCTGCGAACAAAGCGGGAGAGCATGCCTTCGCAAAACGACAGGATCTGACTTGCCAGCAGCGTTTCATCGGTGCTGTAACCTTCACCCTCACGCATTTTTTTCTCGCGCAGTACCTGGCGCAGTTGTGCTTCAATACGCTCGAAGAGCTGGTTAATACGGCCCTGCAATCGGTCCTGCTCGAACATCAGCGCGTGGCCAGTCAGGATACGGGTTAAGCCCGGATTGCGCTCACCAAAGCCCAGAATGAGCTGCACAATCAGACGCAAACGCGCAGTCGTGTCTTTTTCGTCTTTTAGAATCAGGTTGATGCGAGTGATCAGACTGTCTTCGATAAATTCGATCAGACTGTCAAACATCCGGGTTTTGCTCGGAAAATGACGATACAACGCCGCTTCAGACACGCCCACGGAGGCGGCCAGTTTTGCGGTGGTGATGCGTTGACTACCATCGCTGGATT
The DNA here is from genome assembly GCF_029967775.1 of Enterobacter sp. V89_11. NCBI lineage: Bacteria > Pseudomonadati > Pseudomonadota > Gammaproteobacteria > Enterobacterales > Enterobacteriaceae > Enterobacter > Enterobacter sp. V89_11. The sequence goes on from NZ_JASCAN010000006.1 coordinate 137,108, forward strand.
CAAGCATCAGCGCCAGAGATTGAAGTATTTCTTCGCGACGGTTCCTTTTCGCGGTTTGTTTTTCTGCCATGTTACAAAATACCCCTGAAAATAAGCACTTGCCAGGCTGGCATCCACACAGCGACCGCAAACTGACGTTTGCGGTTTGTTATTGCATTATGGCGCTGTGAGATACGTGTCGGTCGGGCGGTTATTTGCGCCCGGAATGGCCGAAGCCGCCTTCGCCACGGTCGGTGGCGTCAAAGTCTTCCACCAGGTTAAATTCTGCCTGTACCACCGGTACAAAGACCATCTGTGCTATACGCTCGCCCGGTTCAATGGTGAAGCTGTCCTGACCACGGTTCCAGACGGAAACCATCAGTTGACCCTGGTAGTCAGAGTCGATCAGGCCGACCAGGTTACCCAGTACCACTCCATGCTTATGACCCAGACCAGAACGCGGCAGGATCACCGCTGCCAGCGACGGGTCAGCAATGTGGATTGCCAGGCCGGTTGGGATCAGGGTGGTTGCACCCGGAGCCAGCTCTACGGCGTCATCGAGACAGGCGCGCAGGTCAAGACCGGCAGAGCCGGAGGTGGCATAGGTTGGCAGCGCAAATTGCTTACCAACACGCGGGTCCAGAATCTTAACGTCGATTTTTTTCATCATAACGGGTAACGATCTCGTCCAGTAATTGTTGGCCCAGGAGTTCCTTGCGCTCAAGCGGTAAGACTTTATCTCCATCCTGCCAGAAAAGGTGCAGTGCGTTGCTGTCGCTGTTAAATCCTTGCGTGGCCAGCGATACGTCGTTCGCGCAAATCAAATCGAGGTTTTTGCGGGTACGTTTTTGCCGGGCATATTCTTCCACATTATTTGTTTCTGCGGCAAACCCAACAACGTAAGGACGATGGCTTTTCAGTGCGGCGACACCCGCAACAATGTCCGGATTTTTCACCATTTTTAGTGTTAATTCATCGCCTTGCTTTTTAATTTTTGACCCGGAAATGGTTTCGGCACGGTAATCTGCAACAGCCGCACAGCCGATAAAAATCTGCTGGTTCTGCGCATGCGCCTGTACGGCGGCGTCCATCTCCAGGGCGGTGGTGACATCAATACGCTGCACAAATGGCGGTGTCGGTAACGAGACCGGGCCGCTCACCAGCGTGACCTTTGCACCGCGTTTTGCCGCCGCGGCAGCAATGGCAAAGCCCATTTTACCGGAGCTATGGTTGGTAATGTAACGCACCGGGTCCAGCGGCTCGCGCGTTGGACCCGCGGTAATCATGATGTTGAGATGTTGCAGATCGTTGACAGGCGAAAAATGGCCGGCGGCCAGCTCAACGATGGTCAGCGGGTCAAGCATACGACCAGGACCCACATCACCACACGCCTGGCTACCGCTGTCCGGCCCCCAGATGAGCAGGCCGCGTGAGGCCAGCGTCGTCAGATTATGTTGGGTGGCGGCGTTGCGGTACATCTGCTGGTTCATCGCGGGGACGATGGCAACAGGTGCGGGCGTGGCCAGGCAAATGGTCGAGACCAGATCGTTTGCCATGCCGGCTGCTACGCGGGCAATTAAATCTGCTGTGGCGGGGGCAAGGATAACCAGGTCTGCCCATTTTCCCAGCTCAATATGGCCCATCGCGGCTTCGGCGGCCGGATCAAGGAGGCTGTCAGAGACGGGGTACCCTGAAACGGCCTGCAGGCTCAGAGGCGTGATAAAGGCTTTGCCGCCTTCCGTTATCGCGACCCGCACATCCGCCCCGCGCTCGCGCAAACGACGCACCAGCTCCGGCGCTTTATAGGCAGCAATACCGCCGCTCACGCCAAGAACGATTTTTTTACCGGCCAGGCTCATCATGATTCTTTCCTGTTGGGTTTCACCAGAGAGCGGGCATTTTATCACAATCCCAAAAAGGGGGTGATTTTGTCCTTCGGCCAGTTTGCGAGGCGTTACGCAGGAATGAAAAGTGGGCGTCGAGCGCCGGGGGTGGCTGTGGCAGCATGATGGCAAATCGAAGGAGACAGGCATGGAAGAGACTGAACTGCTGCTACCGCGTGAAAAAATGCTGCGCTATGGCGTCACGTTGTTAAAGGACGACGAGTTGCTGGCACTCTTTTTACGCACCGGAACGCCCGGCAAAACGGTATTTACGCTGGCAAAAGAGCTCATCGACCATTTTGGTTCGCTGTATGGCTTATTGACGGCAGATCTGACGGAATTCAGGCACGTCGAAGGAATTGGCGTGGCGAAGTTCGCCCAACTGAGGGGGATTGCTGAACTGGCCCGCCGTTTTTACGACGTCCGTATGGAAGAGGAAGATCCCATACTCACCCCGGATATGACACGCGTATTTCTCCAGAGCCAGCTATCAGATCTGGAACGTGAGATCTTTATGGTGATCTTTCTTGATAACAGGAACCGGGTACTAAAACATAGCCGTCTCTTTTCCGGAACACTGAGCCACGTTGAGGTTCATCCGCGAGAAATTGTGCGGGAAGCGATAAAAGTGAATGCAGCCGGCGTGATACTCGCGCATAATCACCCCTCTGGCTGTGCAGAACCAAGCAGAGCTGACAAAGAGATGACCGAACGCATTATCAAATGCTGCCAATTCATGGACATTCGTGTGCTCGACCATCTGATAATTGGTCGCGGCGAGTACATTTCTTTTGCAGAACATGGCTGGATTTAGGCTATTTCTCGCGATCCATCGGGATCTTTGTCTGTTCGGGACTTGAGCACACCGCCGAGTCAGCGTATACTACGCCACCTTTGAGAATCTCGGGTTTGGCATTTGGGCCTGGCAATCGAGAGTTCAATAGAACTATGCGATGACCGGGCTGTAAAGCCTGACGAGGCGCCGATACCCCATACGAAGCTCGAGCTAATTTGATTTTTGGAGAATAGACATGTCCCGAGTCTGCCAAGTTACTGGCAAGCGTCCGGTGACCGGTAACAACCGTTCCCACGCACTGAACGCGACTAAACGCCGTTTCCTGCCGAACCTGCACTCTCACCGTTTCTGGGTTGAGAGCGAGAAGCGTTTTGTCACCCTGCGCGTATCTGCTAAAGGTATGCGTGTAATCGATAAGAAAGGCATTGATACAGTTCTGTCCGAACTGCGTGCCCGTGGCGAAAAGTACTAAGTACTTAAAGAGGAAATAAATCATGGCTAAAGGTATTCGCGAGAAAATCAAGCTGGTTTCTTCTGCTGGTACAGGTCACTTCTACACCACCACGAAGAACAAACGTACTAAGCCGGAAAAACTGGAACTGAAAAAATTCGATCCAGTTGTACGCCAGCACGTACTGTACAAAGAAGCTAAAATCAAATAATTTTAGCCTCCTTGTATTGAAAAACCCCGCAACTGCGGGGTTTTTTGCATTCTGCATCTTACTCCGGAGGAACCATGCCTGAATTACCTGAGGTAGAGACCAGCCGCCGCGGTATTGAGCCGCATCTGGTCGGCGCGACTATTCTTCATGCTATCGTTCGCAACGGTCGCCTGCGTTGGCCGGTGTCCGATGAAATCCATGCGTTAAGCGATAAACCGATTCTCAGCGTCCAGCGTCGCGCCAAATATCTGCTGCTGGAGCTGCCCGACGGCTGGATTATCATCCATCTCGGTATGTCTGGTAGTCTGCGCATCCTTACCGAAGAACTGCCCGCGGAAAAGCATGACCATGTCGATCTGGTGATGAGCAACGGTAAAGTGCTGCGTTACACCGACCCACGACGCTTTGGCGCATGGCTGTGGACCAAAGAGCTTGAAGAACACAGCGTTCTGGCGCATCTGGGGCCAGAGCCGCTTTCTGAGGCGTTTAACGCGGAATACCTGAAAACGAAGTGTGCAAAGAAGAAAACCCCGATCAAACCGTGGCTGATGGACAATAAGCTGGTGGTGGGAGTAGGGAATATTTATGCCAGCGAATCGCTGTTTGCCGCCGGGATCCATCCCGATCGGCTGGCCTCGTCGCTGTCATCCCTGGAGTGTGAACTGCTGGTCCGGGTGATTAAAGCGGTGCTGTTGCGTTCTATTGAGCAAGGGGGGACCACCCTGAAGGACTTCCTGCAGAGCGACGGTAAACCCGGCTATTTTGCTCAGGAGCTTCAGGTATATGGCCGTAAGGGTGAGCCGTGCAGAGTCTGTGGGACACCGATTATTGCAACGAAGCACGCCCAGCGCGCCACGTTCTATTGCCGTCAGTGCCAGAAATAGGGCTACTTTAATTTTTCCATCAACGCCTGATGGACGTTAGCCGGCAGGAAATGGGTCACGTCACCGTGATGACGCGCCACCTCTTTGACCAGCGAAGAAGAGATAAACGACCACTCTTTTGAGGGCATCAGGAACACGCTCTCCAGCTCTGGCATCAGGTGGCGGTTCATGTGCGCCAGCTGCATTTCGTATTCGAAGTCAGCCACCGCGCGTAACCCGCGGATCAAAATGTTAGCCTGCCGGGCACGGGCGAAGTTGGCCATCAGATCGCTGAAGCCCACCACCTCGACGTTTGGCAGATGTGAGATAGCGTCAGTGGCAAGGGCAACGCGCTCATTGAGGTCGAACATGGGTTTCTTACTGGGGCTGGCGGCGATCGCCAGAATCACCTTATCAAACATGCATGCCGCACGGGTGATGATGTCAAGATGACCGTTGGTGATGGGATCAAAGGTACCCGGATAAATCGCTTTTGTGCTCATGGCTCACGTTTTCTCTGAGTAGCCGCGGCAAAGCGCCCACAGCTCGGTGTATTTGTTGAAAGTATACTGGGCATTCACCACCGCCAGTAACCACCCCTGTTTACCGTCCAGCACGCCGCCTCGCAGCAGCAGTGTTTTCAGAAATGCCCCCAGCGTGTGGGTGAAAATACCGGTCAGCGTGGCCTTCTTGCCGCGCAGGTGGCGCTCCTGTGCCCATGCGGTGGCATAGTTAAGCTGTTTGCGCTGGAAGCTGGCGAAATCCCGGCAGGTCAGATGCAGCAGATCGCCCGTCAGAGGAATGACGGGGGCGCTGTCGCATGCCAGGGATTCATGGACCAGATTATCGTTGTACTGATATCGCTCACGCTCGTAGAGGCGCATTACGCGGTCTGGATACCAGCCGCTGTGGCGCATAAAGCGGCCAAGAAAATAGTTGCGACGTGCAATGCTGTATACCGCGCCAGGCTGAGGTGCTGCCAGCACCGCCTGAATGGCCTGGCGGAGCTCTGGTGTAATGCGCTCGTCAGTGTCCAGCATCAGCACGTAATCGCCAGTAGCATAGCGCTGCGCGCGCTGTCGCTGGATGCCGTAGCCTTGCCAGTCGGTATCGATAAAGACCTTTGCACCCGCGGCACGGGCGACATCCACCGTGTTGTCCTCGCTGCCGGAGTCGAGAAGGACAATTTCGTCAGCCCAGGCGACGGAGGCCAGGCAGTCCGGAAGCAGGTCGGCGGCGTTTTTGGCGATCATCACGACCGACAGACGCGTTGACATTAGTGGCTCCGCTGAGGCAGATAAGGTTGCAGAAGTTGCAGCAGACGAGTGAGTGCGCCCTGGTTCTGATGCAGCACTTCGACAGCATGGCGACCATACCAGAGGCGGTAGTCTTCGTCGGTCAGAAGGGTTGAGACCTCTTTGACCACCGAGTCCGCGTCGGTCACGGTAATTAACCCGTCGGCTTGCTGCAATTTAGCGCAGATATCTTTGAAGTTAAACGTGTGTGGGCCCATCAGCACCGGAATGGCGTGTGCGGCCGGCTCAAGCGGATTATGGCCGCCGCGCTCCACAAGGCTGCCGCCGACAAAAGCCAGATCGGCAATGCCGTAAAGCAGCATCAGCTCACCCATTGTATCGCCAATCACAACCTGAGTGCTGCCGGAGGGGATCTCACCGCTGCTGCGCAGGGTAAAGCTGAAGCCGCCTTTCTGCACCATCTCACGCGCATCTTTAAAACGTTCGGGGTGACGGGGGACCAGAATCAGCAGCAAATCGGGGAATTTTTCCAGCAGCTTACGATGGGCCTGCAGGATAATGGCTTCTTCGCCGTCATGGGTGCTGGTTGCAATCCATACCTGGCGGCGCGGTGCCCACTGGCGACGTAGCGTAATCGCACGGGCGGCGAGTTCAGGCGTGACGGAGATATCGAACTTCAGGCTACCCGTCACCGCAAGCTGGTTGCGTTTCAGGCCCAGAGCGAGAAAGCGCGCCGCGTCTTCTTCGTTCTGCGCGGCAATCAGCGTAATTCGGCTGAGCAGGCGGCGCATAAATTTACCTAACTTGCCGTAACCTTTCGCCGAGCGCTCTGAAAGGCGCGCGTTGGCAATCACCAGCGGAATTTTACGGGCATGCAGGGCGGAAATCATATTTGGCCACAGCTCGGTTTCCATGACGATCACCAGTTTCGGGCGAACGGTATTCAGGAAGCGGTTCATGGCGCAAGGCAGGTCATAAGGCAAATAGACGTGTTGAACGTCTTTACCGAACGCCGATAATGCGCGTTCAGATCCCGTCGGCGTCATGGTCGTGACCGTGATCGGCAGTGACGGATAGCGGTGACGAAGGGCGCGAACCAGCGGGATCGCCGCCAGCGTTTCGCCAACAGAAACGGAATGCAGCAAAATACCGTCCGGCACGACTTTATTGCGGCAGTAACCATAGCGTTCAGCCCAGCGTTTACGATACGCAGGCGCTTTACGGCTACGAAGCAACAGTCGCAGCCACACTAGTGGCTGGATGATGTAGAGCAGGGCGGTATACAACAATTCCAAGCGATTATCCGTTTTTTAGTTTCGGCGGGGAAATTCTAAGCATTTAAGCCGGGTAAAGCTATCTCTTATGCCAGATACCGTTTTAAACGGAAGTAGCGTCGGCCCAGGCGCCAGCGCAAACGGGGGCTTTTGGCACTTTTCCAGATAAGCCTCCAGATACCCGTGTCGAAGAACTCTTTTATTATCATCGACTTCTTCTGCACATCCTTCATATTGTCGAAGGTATGAATGATCCCAAGCCCCTCTTTGGCGATTTGCCAGTGGCAGGCGGGGATATCTTTCACTTTTTCCGGGTAACGCTGGTTGATGGCATCCAGCATCTGCAGAATTTTCATGTAATGGCGCGCCGAGCGAATCAGCGTGTCATCATTGTCCGGCATATGGGAAACCGATGCGGAGTGAATGTAATAGTCGTAAAAACGTTCACTGGTGTACTGCACGCGGTCAGCTGCGAGCAAGACTTCGGTAGTCCACGGGATATCCTGATGGCGCAGGCCGGGCTCAAAACGAAAACCGTTCTGACGAATAAAGTCATGGCGATAGATATTCAGCCAGGTCACATGCAGAAACTTGCGTGAGTCGAGCGCTTTTTTTAACCAGGCCGCACCGGTCATGACGCCTGTCGAGGCCAGCTTGTCTTCCGGGAAAATCGGCCGTGAAGGCTTCTTATTGTTTTCCCAGACGTAGTTTCCGTTGCAGGTGGCGACATCCAGATTCTGCGTGACGGCCATATCAAGCAAGCGCTGATACATGCCGGGCTTAAAGACATCATCAATATCCGGGAAAGAGAGATATTGGCCGGTAGCGACGGCTAGACCGGTATTGCGCGCAATGGATACACCCTGATTTTCCTGTTCAATAACCTGCATTTGCGGCAGTTTTTCACGCCAGGTTTCGACTATCTGCATCGAACTGTCCGTGGAGCCATCATTGACGATGATGACTTCCATACTGTCGATCTGTTGATTCGCAAGGCAGGTAAAGAACTGATCCAGGAAAGCTTCGCCGTTATAAACGGCAACCACTACGCTTAATAATGGCGCTGAATTTTGCATAAGAAACCTGATTATTATTGATTGTCTACCAACGCAACATATTGCTGGCAAATGGCATTTATCCCGAACGACGCGATCGTTGCGCTATCAACGACAGGCGGGGAGGTATAGAGATCGGCCAGTGTTTTCGCCAGTGATTCGTCATTCATCTCCGACAGCCCGCGCGCCAACGTACCCGTGAGGATTTCAGCGGGCCCGCCAGGACAGTTCGTACTGACAGGCGGCGTCTGGCAGATGATGGATTCTACCAGTACGTTACCAAAACCTTCACAGTCAGAACTTAACACTAAAAGCCGTGCGCCTTTAATCCACGGATAAGGGTTGGACTCGAAGGGGCGGAAAATAACCTTGTCTTCGATCCCGAGTTCTTTCGCTAACTGTTTAAGCTGTTGAATTTTGGTGTCAGAACCGTTGCCCATCATCACCAGCGATGCGTCTATTTTGCTCTGCGCATAGGCACGCAGAAGGCGGTCGTGGCGTTTATGTTCATGAAAACGACCCACGTGAATAATGTAATCCTGCCCCTGCATCTCAAAAGGCGCATCCGCCAGACGCTGGATTTCAGGAATATCAAAGGGATTATGGATAACCGCTTTGCGACGAAGGTCGATGGACAGCGTCTCTGAGAGATCTTTCAGCACGGCGGCGGAGACGGCGACAACGTTTCGGTTTTCGTAGGTATGACGAATTTTGTAATGCTTAAACCAGCGTGAAAGGCCGTGGCGATGACGCAGGTAGGAGAATGAGAACATGCCATGCACGCAGAACCAGACCTTATCGCGATCCAGCGCACGACTGTGCGCCACAATACGATCGGTTTTATGCAGGTGCGAGAATATGACGTCGAACTTCCCGCTGCGCTCAGCCTGTTCAATGGCATTGTCCAGCAGCTGCGCCCGGCGCGGGATCTCGGTGAGCTTTCTCCAGGGCTTTTTACACGTATCCTGAATGACCTGATAATCAATGCCTGCCGGGATGGCGTAGTCGCACACCTTTCGCAGGGAGAAAAGGGAGACCTGATGCCCCATTTCTATCAATCCGCTGGAGAGGGTGAGAACCGTTTTTTCGGCTCCTCCACCGGGCAAACCATCAATAATCATTAGGATGCGCATTTTTAATCCAGTAATTTTTGATAAAGCGAAATAAGCTGACTTGATAATTTTTCTGGGGTCGCTTCTTTTACGCGCTCACGCGCTGCCCGCCCCATATCGTTATTCTTATCCAAAGATGGAAGGGTCATGACTGCCTCCTTCAATCTGCTGATATCAAGTGCATCACAGTAAAAGCCATTCTGACCTTGCTCAATAAACTCTGCACCACCGCAACTCACTGAAGTAATGACGGGCAAACCGCAGGCCATCGCTTCAAGAATGACGTTTGGAAAAGGATCATACAGCGTTGGCAGCAGTAATCCATCGGATACCTGGTAAAATGGCAGTGTCTCTTTTTGCATCCCCAGGAAGCGAATTTGCCCCTCACAGCCCAATGAACGGGCGAGGTCACGGTAACGACTTTCTGCTTTATCCTGTCCAACCACAATCAGCCACGCGGGTGTGCCCGCAATAGCGCGGATAGCGCTGGCCAGTCCCTTACGTTCAAAACCTGACCCGACGAAACACAACACCACGGCATCGACAGGCAATCCGAGCTGCTGACGCAGTGCAGCGCGCAGTCCTTCGGTTGCCGGAACGAAGCGGCTGGAATCTATTGAATTATAAATCACATGTATCTTTTTTGCGTCAATATCAAAGTCTTCGATGATTTCGCGTTTGATCATCTCCGCATTGCAGATAACGGCTTTCAATTCAGGAGCCTGATACATTTCACGTTCAGCGAGCATGACGTAGCGATGGTAGCGATCGTGCATCAAAAGTTGTGCACGCCAGGCAGGTAGAATGCGCGCACGCTGCAGCAGCCAACGCCGGTGCACGCCATCCCCTGCGCGGTAAATATCGCAGCCAGGAATACGCTCGTGGCTCTGCACAATGTCAAACTGCTGCTGTTCCCACAGCGCACGCGCGGCATGTGCAAACCCGCGTTCGCGACTGATTCGGCCCCATTTACGCGGGTCGCAAATATGGATATGCCAGTCGTCCTGCTTCTCCCCCTGCCACTCACGCGTGATGACGTTGAGCTCCAGGTTTTGGTTGCTCAGTGCGGTAAGTGCCCGGGAAACGAAGCGTTCCGCCCCGCCATCAGGTCGGTATTTTTGGCGAACAATCGCTAAACGATGGTGTTTCATTACAGGTATCTCCTGGCGGCGGAGACCACGACATCAACGGGAATGGCGTCGAGATAGCGTTCAGTTGTTTTGGTATCAATGGCGTCCGGGTCGGGAAGTGGGCCAAAATCGCCAGCCCAGATGACTTCACCGTTGACCTGCCATGGCGACCAGAACACCCGTTTTGACGGGCCGAAGAGAGCAATGCACGGCGTCTGAAGCGCGGCGGCCATGTGCATCGGAACAGAATCGACGCCAATAAAGAGGCGCGCATGATCGATAAGTGATGCCAGCTGGCGCAACGTGAGTTGACCGGCCAGAGAGACTACGCCCGTTTTTGGCGCCGCGGCGAGAATGCGGTCTATCATCGCCAGCTCTTTTTTATCCGGGCCTGCGGTGAGAACCACAGTGTGGCCATCCTTCTGGAGTGCCGTGATGGTTTGCGCCATCTTGCCTTCGTCCCAGCACTTAAAGAACCAGCGTGACGTTGGCTGGATCACCACGTAGTTATCAGCCACACCCTGTTGCGTCAGTAGCTGGCGCGCACGATCCCAGTCCTCTGCGCGATAGGCCATAGTGACGGCTGGCTGAGTCGGGACGGGCAACGGTGAAAGAATAGAAAGATTTTGCTCAACGGTATGGAGAGACGGGTGATTGGCGACGGAAACCAAATCGGTATGGCAAAAACGCCAGAACGCGTTTTTTCGCTTGTTAAACGCGAACCCGAGGCGTACTGGCGCGCCGGTGAAACGGGTGACAATGGCGCTGCGCCACTGATCGGCAAGGTTTATCACCAGATGATAACGCTGCGCTCTTAAGGCACAGAGTAACTGCCACTCTTTTTGCAGATGTTTCAGGGTGCCGAGCTGCTTCCATTTACGATCTATACCGTAGATGGTGCCGATCGCCGGATGCGCGGCGAGCATATCGCGTGTCTCTTCATAAAGAAGAACATCGATTTGCGCCGTGGGCCATTTTTGACGTAACGAATTAATGACCGGAGTTGTGAGTAACATGTCGCCATGATGTCGAAGTTTGATAAGTAAAATACGTAAATCAGGCGTGTCGAGTAGGTTAATCATCATCATCTTATCAGCGGTATACTGTCAGCAATTCTAATAGACCTGATGGCGACTTGCACTCTTTCTCCATAATGTCAGGAATTTCCCTGGAAGGGTTTACTCCTGCTTCGCAGAGTGCGTAACATAGCCCTCACTCTTACGTCTTACGGACTCATTATGAAAAAACCAGCGTTTATCATCACCATTGATACAGAAGGCGATAATCTCTGGCAAAACCACCGTGTTATCAAAACGGAAAACGCACGCTACCTGGCACGATTTCAGGCGCTATGCGAGCGTTTTGGTTTTAAGCCGGTCTGGCTGACCAACTATGAGATGGCGATCGAACCGGTTTTCATTGAGTTCGCAAAAGATGTGATTGCCCGCGGCCAGGGCGAGGTTGGCATGCATCTTCATGCGTGGAACAGCCCACCTGAACATGACCTCACCGGTGATGACTGGCGCTGGCAACCTTATCTGATTGAGTTTTCAGATGAAATTATGCGCGAGAAAGTGCTTTTTATGACGCACTTACTGGAAGAGACCTTCCAGACCAAAATGCTGAGCCACCGTGCCGGGCGTTGGGCGTTTGATCGTCGCTACGCAAACTTGCTGATAGAGCTGGGTTATCAGGTTGACTGTTCCGTCACCCCACGGGTGAACTGGCGAAATGCCAAAGGGGCGCCGCAGGGTCACGGAGGAACGAATTATCAGCATTTCCCTGACCATGCCTACTTTATCGATACAGAGGATATTTCCCGCCCGGGAAAGAGCCCTTTGCTCGAAGTGCCGATGAGTATTCAGTATAAACACCCGGCCTGGCTAAACACCGTTAAACAGGGCTACGATCGGCTGCGTGGGAAATACCGTTCCCCGTCAGTTAACTGGCTGCGTCCGTCCGGTGGAAATGCGTCTGAGATGATTAAGGTCGCACAACAGTGCTTGTCGCAGGGCAATGATTATGTGGAGTTTATGCTCCATTCTTCAGAATTTATGCCCGGCGGAAGTCCTACGTTCAAAGATGATGCGGCCATTGAAGGGTTGTACCAGGATTTGGAACAGTTGTTTACATGGCTGTCGGACAAGACGGTGGGGATGACGCTGGCGGAGTTTTATCGGAGTAAAAGAAGCGCCGGTTAACCGGCGCCTAAAGATTATCTCTGAACGGTTTTTTTCACGGGTGTACTAAATATGATGGCTAATGGTATCCAGAATAACACCCAGTATTCGCGCGGATTACTGATAACGAACATCCCCTGAGTGGAATAAAATACGAGAGCGAAAATCAGTACCGCAACCTCGGCTTTGTGGTCTACAGCAAGGTGTCTCAGGCATTGCCTGAATGCGTAGGCAATCATCGCTAAAAACAGCGTTAGCCCTACGATTCCGCCCTTAAGAAAGGCACCGAAGTAGAGGCTGTGTGTAGTCGTCACATGCTGTTTATAACCATTAATGAATGACAGATCTTTATTAAATCCCCAGCCAAATACTAATCTTTCTTTTGTTACTTCAAAAGCATGCTGCCAGATGCCAAAACGAACGGAGCCAGCCTGGTTAGAATCTTCAAACCGCTTTATAAGCAGGTCGTAAAAGCCGCTGTAATAAAGTGTAATGCCCAGTATAAGCAGAGTGGCCAGGGACAAGAACACAAATTTCTTGTTCCATTTTGGTTTAATACAGAATACGACAGCTGTTGCTATCATTAACGCCAATAATGGTCCACGGCTTTGCGTCAGTAATAAGCCACTCAACAACAACGGAACCGGAACATAATACCAAAGGCTGCGGGTTTCTCGCACGAGAATCGCACTTAAAATAATCCCCAATGCCATATATCCGCCCAGGTCAATGACGTTGTCGGGTGCATAGGGAAAAGCAAGTCTTAGGCGTCCGATAAGTAGATGTGTTTTATTAACATAGACTAATGTCAGTAAAGTCAGTGTAACAATTCCAAAATAAGCTGAACCAATCAGGTATTTCTTCTTGTTTTCAAGCTCACATTGCCGGTACAGGCAGAAGAAAATAAGGATGTAAAATGAATGGGTAAGAGCAGAACTTAAGTGTGATGTCTCGGCCCAAAGGTTCGAGAGTGAAAAATAAAGGACAAATAGGGTTAGTAGCCCAAGTGCTGGAAGAAATTCTTTGTCATGTATAAACCGCTCTCTGGCGCTTTTTACCATCATTATGGTGATAAGAAAAAGGGCCAGGGAAACGTGGAAAAGAATATTTACCTTAGACACCCCACAGAATATCATGCTTAAAAACATAAATGCTACAAAAGGGTAAAATGTAATACGCGGCAGTCTATTTAAAAACATCCGTAAAATCCTTTCTGACAAAAACAGAAGAAGGTATAGCACTTTGAGGGGAAAGATTAATCACCTCTTTGTTTGCAGAAGCAAAAATCTTACTTGCAAGAGAGAGTGCAGGAAGAACAATATCCTGTACTTTATCTTCCAGAAACGAAGGCAGCATGGTTTCGGCTTTCTCATAAAATCGCGGTTGAGAGAAGTGTGTCATATCCAGTCCAGCAATATAGATTTTTGAGAACCCCATGTAATATAAGACCTGCAATGCCCAGTAAACCACTGTACCGGCATCAACGATACCCTGACAAATATCGAGGCTAAAAGCGCTATTTGGCGTATTTTCAGAAAAAACGATCCCAGGACGATCCTTGAGGGTATCAAAAAGCGCTTCGCGTTTGATTGAGGGTTTATACGTTTCGTAGCAAATATCTTCGATTATGGCTATCTGGCAGTGGATATTTTCGTATGAAAAACGGTCAATAAGCTTAACCACCCCCATAGCCGTTGTAAACAGAAGCAAATTTTTATTGGCTACGATACGCTTTAACAACGCTGTTTGCCGGTCAATAAAAGTCATGTCAACAATAAAGTAATGGCTAAAATTAAGCTGGTTATGAAGATGCCATGCCCCATTTACCCCCGTACGAATGACATCTACGGGTAATGTTGAAAAATCTATTTTTTTGACTGAGGGGCCAGTGGCGGTAATTAACACTTCTCCGCTAAATGCATTTTTGAGAGAAGTAAGGGCTGTAAGTTGAACGGGCTGACCACGATAGACAAAATCAGAAATCTCGCCGCTTTCATTTCGCGCAATCTTCACATACGGCCACAAATTTTCATTGTGACGCATGTTTCTTTTATGGGTATAACGGTAAAACTGCTTAGTCAGAGAGCCCATCTTAAGCCTTCTCGATTTCACTATTTTTATGCGCAACAGTAGACAACAAATGACTGATTCTCGCCAAATCTTCGTCTGTCACCTCAAAGAGCTCTTCTTTCGGCTGGCTGAAGTAGTAACGCGTTTCAAAGACGTAAGAGTTTATATTTTCATCATTCCCAATCAGCAATACCTTGCCAAGCGGACGTTGTTCATAATGGCAGCAAGGGCCAAACAGCAACACCACCGGGACGCCCACCGCATCGGCAATGTAGATATTCCCTGAATCTGACGCAATATAACAATCCATTTTGGATATCGCCCACGGGAGCTCTTCGAGCGATATTTTTCCAATGAGGTTGATAAAATTGGGAATTTCACCGTAAGCGCGGGTGATGTCATCCATCCACGGCTGTTCGTTCGGTGCACCAAAAACATAAAACTCGCAGGGCAGGTCGGCAAGGTGATCGACAATACGCTTCCAGATAACCGGGGGAACCGTCTTTGCTTTATTGCCTGCAGAAATGCTGATACCAATTCGGATAACCCCGGGTTTATCGAGAATTTGCGGGTAAACCGCAGGCTTGAACAGGGGCTTTGTGGCGTGCTTGGGTGAGTCCTGCCAGGTGAGCGCGCGATCGGCGAGCTTGAGATAGTTAGTGACGGACAGCGTCTTTTTGGCATGCTCAACGGTACCATCAGCCGTGGCATAAAAAATTCCGTGATACCATCTGCGCGTATAAGTGCTTAAAAATTGTTTGTTTTGTGCATTACAGGCTGAGGCGAAAAAGAGATTCACACTGTTGGGCTGCAGCAGATAGACATTGTCGTAGCGATTCATGATCCGGCAGGCGAAGCAGAGCTTACGCCACAGGTTGCGCTTTTGCTGCTCCACAAAAAAGATCTCTTCGATACTGTCGTCATGCTGAGCCAATGCGTTAACGCTGCGGCTGATCAGCACATCGCTTTTTTGCAGATACGCCAGTAGAGGCGTTGCATTGATAAAGTCACCGATTTTGGCTGTCTGAATGACAAGGTTTCTGCCCGTGTCTTTGCGAAACAGCTTCCGGATGAGTTTCACCGGAAAAAGTAAAATCAGCAGAAATACATAACTCATGGGTTAAATATCCCTGTTAGAAAGCCGATGGCTGCCCTGTAAAAACGAAAAAATCGCATCTGCGGTAATGTCTCTCATCTGCTGCGTCGGACTGACCATTTGATGCTGGTTTTTACCGTACCCCCCGATCAGCCCCGGGTCGGTCGGACCGAAAAGGGTGATATTGGGGCGGTCCAGCGCTGCGGTTAAATGGCTTAATCCGGTATCCACGGATACGACGGCATTGGCGCCTGCCAGTTGCGCGGCAACCTGAGCCAGCGTGAGTTTAGGTAACACTTCCACATTTGAAAAACCCGCGGCCAAACGCTCTGCGCGTTGCCTTTCGTGTTCTGCGCCCCACGGGAGTTTAATATGGATGCCGGTCGGTTGCATTAGCTCAATGAGTCTTCGCCAGTGTGATTCTGGCCAGTGCTTATCATCGCGCGTTGTGGCATGCAGAAAGACCAGATAGGGCGGCGTGTGCGTCTTCGCATCGCGCAAAAAATGCTGCGCAATAGCGTAATCACCCTGCGTGTCTGGTTTTGCATAGCCGAGGCTTTTCGCAAACAGCTCGCGGGTGCGCTCCACGGCGTGCTGCTGTTTCGCGATATGGTGGCGGCGATTATAGAACAGGCTCGCCAGCGGCTCGCGGGCGGTTTGCCAGTCCATACCGTGCTTTACGCCGTGCGCCAGACGCGTGACCAGCGCGGCGCTTTTGACCAGACCCTGTGCGTCAATGATGGCATCGTAACGCTGCGCTTGCACCGCATCACGGAAGGCTTGACGTTCAGCCTTAATCGGTGCTGAGAACCACGCTTTACGCCAGCGGCGGATAGCAACCGGGATCACGCGGTCTACTGCTTCATGCCAGGTGGGGATCTGTGCGAAGCCCTCCTCCACCACCCAGTCAAAACGAATGCCGGGAATGGCCTGCATGGCGTCGGTGAGCGACGGCAGAGTATGCAGGACATCGCCCATGGAAGAGGTTTTAACGATCAATACCCGCATCCGTTATCCTTCTTCACTCAACAGCAGCTCGTTGAGCTCTTCAAGGACACGCTCGGGCGTGATGTCGATCAGGCTCTGGTGATAGCCTTCAGCCGCATCGCCTTTTCGCACCTTGTGATAACCGCTGATCAGACGTATGACGCGCGCTTTATGAGAAAGCGGTGGCGTAAAGTCAGGGCTGCTGGGGCCATACAGAGCAACCAGCGGCCGGTTGAGCGCAGCGGCGACGTGCATCAGGCCTGAGTCGTTGGTGACGACGGCTTTACAGGCGGCAAGTAAAACTACCGCCTGTTCCAGCTGGGTTTCCCCTGCCAGATTACGGCACCATGCCTGCTGTTCTGTATTCAACGAAGCCAGAATTTCGTTACCCGCCTCGTGGTCTTTCGCCGAGCCAAACAACACGACCTGATTACCTTCATCGATCAGCTGTTTTGCCAGCTCAGCGTAATGATAATGCGGCCAGCGTTTTGCCGGGCCGAACTCTGCTCCCGGGCAGAAACCGATCATGGGGCGTTCTGATGAAATTCCAAACGCGTTGCAGGTGTGGGATTTCTCACCGTCGTTGACCTGGAGCTGGGGCCAGAGCAGCGGTTGCGGCAGATCTTTTGCGCTGCGCATCACGCCTTTGTCATAGGCCAGCGCGACGTAGCGCTCGACCATAAGTGGCCAGGCGTCTTTATCAAGCACGCGCGCGTCGTTCAGCAGACCGTAGCGCATTTCTCCACGCCAGCCGGTGCGATGGGGGACGCCCGCAAAGAAGGGTACCAGGGCGGATTTAAAGGAGTTAGGCAAGACATAGGCGCGGTCATAGCGCTTTTCGCGCAGGCTATGGCCGAGCTTGCGACGTTCACCAATTTCCAGCGCGCCGTGGCCGAGCGGCATTGGGATCGCCTCGTTAACTTCCGGCATACGCGATAACAACGGACGGCACCAGGCAGGTGCCATCACGTCAATTATCGCCTGGGGATAACGCGCCTTGAGCGTGCGATAGAGACTTTGCGACATCATCATGTCGCCCACCCATGACGGGCCGATCACCAGAATTTTCATACTTACGCGTCGCGGTTCAGCCAGGCCATATATTCCGTTACGCCTTCGGCAACGGTCTTGAACGGTTTGTCGTAACCCGCCGCACGCAGGTTGGTCAAATCCGCCTGCGTAAAGGCCTGGTAACGACCTTTCAGTTTGTCCGGGAACGGAATGTATTCAATGCTGCCTTTTTTGTGGTACGCCAGGGTGGCGTCCGCCACGGCCTGGAAGGATTCCGCACGGCCTGTCCCCAGGTTAAAGATACCGGAGACGCCGTTTTCCCAGAACCACAGGTTCACTGCCGCCACGTCGCCTACGTAGACGAAGTCACGCTTGAAGCCGTCACTGCCTTCAAACAGTTTCGGGCTTTCGCCATTGTTCAGCTGCGTGTTCAGGTGGAACGCGACGCTCGCCATGCTCCCTTTGTGGCCTTCGCGCGGTCCGTACACGTTGAAGTAACGGAAACCCACAATCTGGGAATTGGCTTCAGGCAGAACCTGACGCACGTATTCATCGAACAGGAATTTGGAGTAGCCATAGACGTTCAGCGGCTGCTCATATTCTCGGGATTCGATGAAGTCTGACGTACGGCCACCGTAGGTTGCTGCAGAAGAGGCGTACAGGAACGGAATTTCACGCTCCAGGCAGTAATGCAGGATCTCTTTGGAGTACTGATAGTTATTGTCCATCATGTACTTGCCGTCCCACTCGGTGGTGGAAGAGCATGCACCTTCGTGGAAGATGGCTTCGATCTCGCCGAACTCTTCACCTGCCATAATCTGGATAAGGAAGTCTTCTTTATCCATATAGTCAGCGATGTTCAGATCCACCAGGTTTACAAACTTGGTGCCGTCTTTCAGGTTGTCCACCACCAGAATGTCGGTGATGCCTTTGTCATTGAGGGCCTTAACAATGTTGCTGCCGATAAAGCCCGCGCCGCCGGTAACGATGATCATAACTGTAACCTTTGAAGTGTGGAGTCCGGGGACAATCCCGGACGCTAATGTTCTTATCATATCATTAGTATGGCTGCCCTTCAGCCATTCACCGACATAGCGCAAGGGTACACGTGATTTATGCTGCAAAAACGAGAAGAGATAATGTGTCATCTCGTCATGGCGGCCAGGGTTGGGTAATATGTGCCAAAATTTGCCGAGTCTGGAGAATTGCAATGCGTGGTGATTTTTACAAACAGTTAAACAGCGACCTCGACACCGCACGTGCGGAAGGGTTGTTCAAAGAAGAGCGTATTATCACGTCTGCTCAGCAGGCGGACATCACCGTTGCCGATGGCAGCCATGTGATCAACTTTTGTGCGAACAACTACTTAGGTCTTGCGAATCACCCTGAACTGATTGCCGCGGCAAAACAAGGCATGGACACCCACGGTTTCGGTATGGCCTCCGTACGCTTTATCTGCGGTACGCAGGACAGCCATAAGCAGCTTGAGAAAAAGCTGGCGGACTTCCTGGGGATGGAAGATGCGATCCTGTACTCCTCGTGCTTCGACGCCAACGGTGGTCTGTTTGAGACGCTGCTCGGCGCAGAAGATGCCATTATCTCCGACGCCCTGAACCACGCTTCTATCATTGACGGTGTGCGCCTGTGTAAAGCGAAGCGCTTCCGCTACGCCAACAACGACATGGTTGAACTGGAAGCGCGCCTGAAAGAAGCACGTGAAGCAGGTGCCCGCCATGTGCTGATCGCCACCGACGGCGTGTTCTCTATGGATGGCGTGATTGCCAACCTGAAGGGCGTGTGCGACCTGGCAGATAAATACGATGCGCTGGTGATGGTTGATGATTCACACGCCGTCGGTTTTGTTGGTGAGAACGGCCGTGGATCTCACGAATACTGTGACGTAATGGGTCGCGTGGACATTATCACCGGTACGCTGGGTAAAGCGCTCGGCGGCGCGTCAGGGGGTTATACTGCTGCGCGTAAAGAGGTGGTTGAGTGGCTGCGCCAGCGTTCCCGTCCATACCTGTTCTCCAACTCGCTGGCGCCGGCGATCGTTGCCGCATCCATTAAAGTCCTGGAAATGGTGGAGTCTGGCGCTGAGCTGCGCGACCGTCTGTGGTCAAACGCCCGCCTGTTCCGTGAAAAAATGGGTGCCGCAGGGTTTACGCTCGCCGGTGCCGATCACGCCATTATCCCGGTGATGCTGGGCGATGCGGTTGTGGCGCAGAATTTTGCCCGCGAGCTGCAGAAAGAAGGAATTTACGTTACCGGGTTCTTCTTCCCGGTGGTACCAAAAGGCCAGGCGCGTATCCGCACCCAGATGTCTGCGGCGCATTCGCCTGAACAAATTGAACGTGCGGTGGAAGCCTTTACCCGCATCGGCAAACAGCTGGGCGTAATTGCCTGAGGACGTGTGATGAAAGCGTTATCCAAACTGAAAGCGGAAGAAGGGATTTGGATGACCGACGTGCCGGAGCCGGAAGTCGGTCATAACGATCTGCTGATCAAAATTCGTAAAACCGCCATTTGCGGCACTGACGTTCATATCTACAACTGGGACCAGTGGTCGCAGAAAACCATTCCGGTACCGATGGTCGTGGGCCACGAATATGTCGGCGAAGTGGTGGGCATGGGTCAGGAAGTAAAAGGCTTCAACATTGGCGACCGCGTCTCGGGTGAAGGTCATATTACCTGTGGTCACTGCCGTAACTGCCGCGGTGGACGCACGCACCTGTGCCGCAACACAATCGGCGTGGGCGTGAACCGTCCGGGCTGCTTCGCAGAATACCTGGTGATCCCGGCGTTTAACGCGTTCAAAATCCCGGACAACATTTCTGACGATCTGGCCTCTATCTTTGATCCCTTCGGCAACGCGGTACACACGGCGCTCTCTTTCGACCTGGTCGGTGAAGATGTACTGGTTTCCGGCGCGGGTCCCATCGGGATTATGGCGGCCGCGGTGGCGAAGCACGTTGGTGCCCGCAATGTGGTGATTACCGATGTGAACGAGTATCGCCTGTCGCTGGCGCGCAAAATGGGTGTGACCCGCGCGGTGGATGTCTCTAAAGAGAGCCTGAGCGACGTGATGGAAGAGCTGGGCATGACCGAAGGTTTTGACGTGGGTCTTGAGATGTCCGGTGCACCACCGGCGTTTCGCACCATGCTGGACACCATGAACCACGGCGGGCGTATTGCGATGCTGGGCATTCCACCGTCTGATATGTCTATCGACTGGAACAAGGTTATCTTCAAGGGGCTGTTCATCAAAGGTATCTACGGCCGCGAGATGTTCGAAACCTGGTACAAGATGGCGGCACTGATCCAGTCTGGTCTGGATCTGTCTCCGATTATCACCCATCGCTTCTCCATTGATGAGTTCCAGGAAGGCTTTGACGCGATGCGCTCTGGCCAGTCCGGGAAGGTTATCCTGAGCTGGGATTGAGAGTAAAAGTCGGCCGGATTTAAATCCGGCCGGCTTTCATCACAGGTATTTATCTTTTTCTTCTATAACGCATTTGCCATCTAAAATATTCTTGGCTTCAGTGGCAATTAAATTTATGTCGATTTTTCTATCGTATTTATTGAAAATAAGTTGTTTTGCATTTTCGCCTATCGGGCCGAATATTTTATTGCCTTCGTAATTCTTATTATGATCAAGAAGCATTGAGTAATATATAGCTACGAGCTTTTTATCTAAAGCGCAGGCAATATGGACAATAGCGGTATCCACTGAAATGACAAGGTCTGCCTGCTTGATTAGCGCAACGGTGTCCCATAATGACGGGAAAATAGATACGGAAACTGCAGGATCCTGAATGTTTAATTTTTCAGTCTTTTTTCTTTCACCAACAATGAAAATATGATTATTTTTTGGTTCTGAAATTTTTGAAATCAGGCTTACTAATTGCTCGCGACTAAGACTTCGCTCATCTACACTGGCAAAGGGGTTGATTACGATCCACTTTTTTCCTTTAAAAGGAAGAAGATACTCATTAATAGTCTCTTCGTGGCTCGGTAAAGCTGGTAAAGAGTAAGATAAGTGTTTTGTGTGAATATTTAATGCAGTAAGCATCTTTTTCTGTGGATCAGTAATGTGAAAGTCTCCCTCCGCTGGCAGTTGTAAATTGTAGGGCTTATTAAGCCAGCCACCAAAACTCATCGCATATTTATATTGCGTTTTCTGCAGCAGTTGTACACTAAAGAGCTCTTTTCTTTTCATCCATGCATAAGGATTAATGATCAGGTCAGTCTCTATTTGTGAGATGGAGTTTAACTCATTGATATCAATGATAAAAATCTCATCAATATCAACGATTTTTTCAAATAAAGCCCTGTTTCTTTCTTCTGCCGCGATCTGGACAATATACCCAGCCTTTTTCAGTTCTCTCCACATTCCGGTATGACAAACGGCATCACCAATCCCTAAATCTAAAAAAGGAAAGAGGATCCGCTTTACTGAGGAACTATCGAAAGGTTTGCCTCTTTTATCGGGAATGTTTTTAGATAATTTATAGAGTTTAAGCCGACGTTTTAATTCATGAGTCTTATGATTTCGTTGACGATTAAGTGCTTTAAAATAAAGGATGATTTTTTTCATTTGTTTGACAAACCACATTTTAAACATTCTGCTAACAGTATAAGCATAATGATAAGTAATGTGAACATCTATTTTAATGAGGAATTAATTTTTTGTTTAATAATTTCAATGGGTTAGAATGCTTGGCGCGCTGTGCAGGTCACTCTCTACTGGTCAAACAGTACTTTTTAGTGCCTGGATAAAGGCAAAAGTATGTTTACAGGCCTACTTTAAGGAATGAAGAGTATGGAATGGATGTCACAAAAGACGATTTTATTTATTATTTGCTGATTGTTTCGATATTCACTTAAATACACTTTCCCTGCTACAATTGTGTAGGTCATTTTCGAAAAGAGTAAGGGAATGTTCAAGTTAACTGTTTGTTTACTCACCTGCAATTCAGCCAGGGTTCTTAACCATGTTCTGCCTCCTCTTCTTAAAATTGCAGATGAAATGATTGTTGTTGATTCCGGAAGTAAAGATAACACGCTATCCATTTGTGAAAGTTATAATTTAAGCCCTATCTATAGACAATATACGATGCATGGGGACCAAATGAACTATGCGGTGAGTCTTGCATCTCATGATTGGGTGTTATGCATGGATAGCGATGAAATCCTGGATGACCTGACTGTATCCTTTATTCTGAATCTGAAGAGTGGGGCTGAGCCTCCACCAGATCATGCCTGGCGTATTGCTCGACACTGGTACGTACTCGGAAAAGAAGTTCGTACTATCTATCCAGTATCGTCGCCAGATTTCCCTGTACGTCTTTTTAATCGCACCTGTGCAAGATTTAATCTCCGACCAGTTGATGACAAGGTGGAAGGTGAACTTAATGCTTTCATCATGGCTGGGCAAGTACGCCATGATACCTTTTATGACCTGAATGAAGTGTTTAATAAGCTCAATAGCTATACAACAAGGTTGGTCAAATATCAGAAGATCCGCCCTTCAATTGGACGAGGCCTTATTAGTGCCATTGGGGCGTTTTTTAAATGGTATCTTTTCAGTGGTGCCTGGCGGCAGGGGAAAGTGGGCGTCGTGACGGGACTCTATGCAACGCTATACAGTTTTCTCAAATATTTCAAAGCCTGGTATCAGTTTGAGGATAAAAAATAGCCCGCATGCAGGAAGTATACGGGCGCTCATCTCGTTGCCATGCTCTGCCCGCCTGCGTTGGCGGGCCAATTATGCTTTTTTACCCCAGCCTTGCCATTGATGCTGCATATATTTCACTAAGGAACTTTGGCTGATACTTTCCCCTATCACGGTAAAGAATCGAGTAGCATATACAGGCTCTGGTGACTGCTTAGGCTTGCAAATTTTCACACCCCTGAATGGATTGCGCGGCTGTGTTACCGGTGGCTGTGCATTGCCAGGACGCGACGTATCAACCTGTGGCTCATTCAGCAGATCGCCTGGACGAACCAGCGTAATATCAGAGGGCAATGTCGGCAGCATCTGCTGCAGAACGCGAACGGTAGACGGGTGCGGGTGGCCGATAGCAATAGCCGAGCCATTGCGTCGGGCTAGCTGTACGGCGCGATTGAACTGCCCGCGGATATCCGCGTCGTTCTGGGTGTCATCGAGGAACACCTTGCGCTTTATTACCTTCACGCCTGTACCCTGCGCGGCACGCATCGCCTGGCTGTTGCCGATGGTCATGCTGTCGAGGAAATAGAGGTTATAGCGCTCCAGCGACTGCATTACTTTGAGCATCCCGTACAGGCTGGAGGTCATCGCGCTGCCCATGTGGTTGTTCAGCCCGACGGCGTACGGCACTTTATTGTAAGCATCGCGAATGATGCGATCGATCTCATCGCTGCTCATATCAGGGCGCAAAGTATCTTTTTCCAGCGGCTGCTTGCTGAGCGGTGCCATCGGCAGATGGATGAGAACCTGATGACCGCTGTTATGCGCTTTGATCGCCATTTCACGCGCGTGCGGCGCATTCGGGAGGACGGCGACAGAGATGGCGGCCGGCATCGCCAGCACCTGATTCTCGGTGTGCGGACGATAACCGAAGTCATCAATCACTATCGCGAGTTTGCCAGCGTAGACCGGTGCTGCCAGCGCCAGTGCACTGGCGAAGGAGAGAACAATTCGACGAAATTGAAGCAAAACTTATCTTCCCAACCACGGCTGTGGATTGACCGCCTGACCCTGGCGACGAATTTCGAAATAGAGTGACGGGCGGCCCTGACCGCCACTGCTGCCCACGAGGGCGATGGGTTGGCCGGCGCGCACCTGAGTACCAACGCTGACCAGTGCGCTCTGGTTGTAGCCGTAAAGGCTCATATCGCCTTTACCGTGTTCCACCACTACCACAAGCCCGTAACCCTGCAGCCAGTCGGCCAGAATCACACGGCCATCGGCGATGGCTTTTACTTCGCTACCTTCAGACGCACCGATAACTATCCCTTTCCAACGTAGTTCACCCTGCAGCTGTTCGCCATAGCGATGCAGAATTGTACCGCGCACGGGCCAGTAAGCCTGACCACGAGGGGAGCCTAAACCGCCGGTACGTGACATCAGGGAGCGTTCGCTTTCGCTTGGCTTGTAGGTCGTACCTTTGCGTGAGGCTTCCTGCTGCTTGTCGCGTACGGCCTGCGCTTCGCGGGCCTCTTTTTCGGCGCGCGCTTTCGCCGCCGCTTCCGCGCGGGCGATACTGTTACGCAGTTTCGATTCGTTGGCGCGCATTTCGCTCAGCTGGCTTTGGCCTTGCTGAATAGAGGACTCGAGACCGGAAAGGGTTTTCTTGCGCTCGTTGCGGGCCTGCTCGAGCTTCGCTTGTTGCGCCTGCTGTTCGTAGAGCAGCGTCTGTTGCTGGCTCTGCTTCTCTTCGAGCTCGGCTTTTTGCGTGGTGACCTCTTCGCGCGTCTGTTTCAGCTGCGCGATAGTCTCCTGACGCGCCTGGTTCAGATAACCAAAGTAGGCCTGCAGACGCTGACCGCGCTGGCTCTCTTCACCGCTGAGGATCAACTGAAGGCCCGTGTGCTCACCCTGGCGAAAAGCAGCATCAAGCTGTGCGGCAAGGTTGCGTTCCTGGGCATCACGCTGGCGTTCCAGTTTGGCAATCGACGCGTTCATTTCGTCGATCTGTTTATTCAACTGGGCGAGGGTGTTTTGCGTTTCACGTAATTTACGTGCGGCAGCGGAGATGGCTTCTTCCTGCTGCTTAAGCTGAGCGAGCAGAGCAGAGCGTTGCTGCTGTTGCTGGCGTACCGCACGCTCTTTCGCGGCGATATCGGCCTGAATGGATTTCAGCTGGTCACGGTCATCCGCGTGGGCGGATGCGGCGCACAGCAATACGCCAGCGCTGAGTGCGCTGGCGCAAAGCAGAGGTCTGACTGATAACCTAAGCGGCTTCACGACCCATGTGATTGAAAAAATCGCCTTTCCCCTCATGGGGAGCGATTATTCCACGATGAACAGCGGCTTACCAGTCATCTCTTCAGGGATCTCCATGCCCATCAGCGACAACATGGTTGGCGCGATGTCGGAAAGCTTGCCGCCTTCCACTGCTTTCAGTGATTTATCACCCACATAAATCAGCGGAACAGGCAGGTTGGTGTGAGCGGTGTGCGCCTGGCCGGTTGCCGGGTCGCGCATCTGTTCTGCGTTACCGTGGTCAGCGGTGATGAGCAGCTGGCCACCAACGGATTCAACCGCTTTCGCGACCTGCTCAACACAGTGATCCAGCGCTTCAACCGCTTTTACGGCGGCTTCCATCACGCCGGTATGACCCACCATGTCGCCGTTCGGGTAGTTACAGATGATGGTGTCGTATTTGCCGCTTTCGATTGCCGCAACCAGTTTTTCAGTCAGCTCGGCAGAGCTCATTTCTGGCTGCAGATCGTAGGTCGCTACTTTGGGTGAGTTAATCAGAATGCGATCTTCGCCTTTGAACGGCTCTTCAACACCGCCGTTAAAGAAGAAGGTGACGTGGGCATATTTCTCGGTTTCGGAGATACGCAGCTGTGTCTTGTCGTTCTTCGCCATCCACTCGCCGAAGGTATTGGCCAGTGATGCGGGTGGATAAGCGCATGGCGCATTGATGTCAGCGGCGTATTCGGTCAGCTGAATAAAGTCGATCTTCACCACTTTCTTACGGGTGAAACCGTCGAAATCACTGTTCACGAACGCACGGGTGATTTCACGCGCGCGGTCAGCACGGAAGTTCATGAAGATCAGCGCGTCGCCGTCTTCCATGGCGGCATCAGCCTGGCCTTCAGCACGAATGACGGTTGCTTTCACGAATTCATCGTTTTCATCACGCGCGTAAGCGGCTTCCAGACCTTCCACCGCGGTCGCGAACTGGAATTCACCTTTTGCCAGCGTCATCAGGTCATAGGCCTGTTCAACGCGATCCCAACGGTTGTCGCGGTCCATTGCGTAGTAGCGCCCGATGATAGAGGCCACACGTCCTTTGCCAAGCGCGGCGAATTTGTTTTCGAAGGAGGCCAGTGAACCTTTTGCGCTGCGTGGTGGCGTATCACGACCGTCCAGGAAAGCGTGCAGATAGATTTTTTCTGCGCCGCGCTCAGCCGCCAGTTCAACCATCGCCATGATGTGATCTTCGTGGCTGTGTACGCCACCGGCGGAGAGCAGACCCATGATATGAACTGCTTTACCGGCCGCCACGGCTCTGTCCACCGCGCCGCAAAGTACTGGGTTGTTGAAGAAGGTACGTTCTTTGATTTCAACGTCCAGACGCGTCAGGTCCTGATACACGATACGACCTGCACCCAGGTTTACGTGTCCAACTTCGGAGTTGCCCATCTGACGATCTGGCAGACCCACTTCCAGCCCGGACGCATCAATCAGGGTGTGGGGACGTTTTGCCCACAGCGCGTCCATCACCGGCGTTTTGGCGTTGAAAATGGCGTTATCCTGTTGATCTTCACGGTAGCCATAGCCATCCAGAATCACCAGTACCATAGGTTTTTTAGAAACCGACATTGCGACAACCTCATGCTCAAGAGTCAAAATTTGCGTAATTTTACTACAGCTGAATCGATCAAATAGCCGCAGAAGATCAAAGAAAGCGCAGGGGCAAGGTGCTTAGCGGACGCTTTTGAGGCAATTTTTTAGGTGGCAGGCCTCAGAAAATGGATTAGGTTATGGTCGCTGGCTGTATTTGCCACAACGCACAGGTATACTCCTGTCCTGGTTTTTTTAATCACTAAGTCGGAGTAGTTACCCTCCATGCAAGAAATTATGCAATTCGTTAGCCGCCATCCGGTTCTGAGCATCGCGTGGATTGGCCTGCTGGCTGCTGTGCTGTTCACCACATTTAAAGGCCTGACGTCTAAGATTAAGGTTATCACCCGTGGTGAAGCGACGCGTCTGATTAACAAAGAAGATGCCGTCGTGGTCGATCTGCGTCAGCGTGACGATTTCCGTAAAGGTCACATTGCTGGTGCTATCAACCTGTTACCTGCTGAAATCAAAGCGAACAACGTTGGCGAGCTTGAGAAACATAAAGCCCAGCCGATTATCGTTGTTGACGCGACCGGTATGCAGGCGCAGGAATCTGCCAGCGCGCTGCATAAAGCAGGCTTCGAAAACGTAACGGTTCTGAAAGAAGGTATTTCCGGCTGGAGCGGGGAAAATCTTCCTTTGGTTCGCGGTAAATAAGGAGTTCAGTAATGGCCAATATCGAGATCTACACCAAAGCAACGTGCCCGTTCTGCCACCGTGCAAAAGCGCTTCTGAACAGCAAAGGCGTAGCGTTCAAAGAACTGCCGATTGACGGTGACGCGATTAAACGCGAAGAGATGATCCAACGTAGTGGTCGTACGACGGTTCCGCAGATTTTTATTGATGCGCAGCACATTGGCGGCTGTGATGACTTGTATGCGCTCGATGCCCGTGGTGGACTCGATCCGCTGCTGAGCTAAGAGACTTTAGGACAATTAAAAAGGGTTTTTCCATGTCAGAACAAAACAACACCGAAATGACTTTCCAGATCCAGCGTATCTACACCAAGGATGTCTCTTTCGAAGCGCCAAATGCGCCACACGTTTTCCAGAAAGATTGGCAGCCAGAGGTTAAACTTGATCTTGATACCGCATCTACCCAACTGGCGGATGACGTGTATGAAGTCGTACTGCGTGTGACTGTTACTGCCTCTCTGGGCGAAGAGACTGCATTCCTGTGTGAAGTTCAGCAGGGCGGCATCTTCTCCATCGGCGGCATCGAAGGCAACCAGATGGCGCACTGCCTGGGTGCATACTGCCCGAACATTCTGTTCCCGTATGCTCGCGAATGCATCACCAGCCTGGTTTCTCGCGGTACATTCCCGCAACTGAACCTTGCGCCAGTTAACTTTGATGCGCTGTTCATGAACTATCTGCAGCAGCAAGCTGGCGAAGGTACTGAACAACATCAGGATGCCTGATGAGCACTCTTAATGCGTCAATGACTGTGATCGGTGCCGGCTCATACGGCACCGCTCTTGCCATCACGCTGGCAAGAAATGGTCACGAAGTGGTTCTCTGGGGCCACGACCCAAAACATATCGCGACGCTGCAACGCGACCGTTGCAACGTGGCGTTCCTCCCGGACGTTCCGTTCCCAGACTCCCTGCACCTTGAAAGTGACCTTGCGACCGCGCTGGCGGCCAGCCGCAACATTCTGATTGTGGTGCCGAGCCATGTGTTTGGCGAAGTGCTGCGTCAGATCAAGCCGCTGATGCGCCCTGATGCGCGCATTGTATGGGCCACCAAAGGGCTGGAAGCCGAAACCGGACGCCTGTTGCAGGATGTCGCCCGCGAAGCGCTGGGTGATGACATCCCGCTGGCGGTTATCTCGGGGCCGACGTTTGCTAAAGAGCTGGCCGCTGGCCTGCCGACGGCGATCTCGCTGGCATCAACCGATCAGGCCTTCTCCGACGATCTTCAGCATTTGCTGCACTGCGGCAAAAGCTTCCGCGTTTACAGCAATCCCGATTTTATCGGCGTACAGCTGGGCGGTGCGGTGAAGAACGTGATTGCGATCGGCGCCGGAATGTCCGACGGGATTGGTTTTGGTGCCAACGCACGTACCGCACTGATTACGCGCGGCTTAACCGAGATGTCCCGCCTTGGCGCAGCACTGGGTGCCGATCCGACCACCTTCATGGGCATGGCGGGCCTGGGCGATCTGGTGCTGACCTGTACCGACAACCAGTCCCGTAACCGCCGCTTTGGCATGATGCTCGGTGAGGGCATGGATGTGAAAGGCGCGCAGGAGAAGATTGGTCAGGTGGTTGAAGGCTATCGCAATACCAAAGAAGTTCGCGAATTGGCGCACCGTTTTGGTGTCGAAATGCCAATAACCGAGGAAATTTATCAGGTATTGTATTGCGGAAAAAATGCGCGCGAGGCAGCATTGACCTTATTAGGTCGTTCGCGCAAGGATGAGCGCAGCAGTAACTAGTCGCAGGGATTCTTGTTAGCACTATGACCCGGCCAGCACAGAACTGGCCGGTCATTAACATGTCGTCTGGAGTAAGCAATGCCGTGTGAAGAACTGGATATCGTCTGGAACAATATTAAAGCTGAAGCCCGGGCTTTGGCTGACTGCGAGCCAATGCTGGCCAGTTTCTATCATGCGACGCTACTCAAGCACGAAAACCTCGGCAGCGCCCTGAGCTATATGCTCGCCAATAAACTGGCTTCCTCGATTATGCCCGCCATCGCCATTCGTGAAGTGGTAGAAGAGGCCTATGCCGCTGACCCTGAAATGATCGCTTCTGCTGCCTGTGATATCCAGGCCGTGCGCACGCGTGACCCGGCGGTGGACAAATACTCTACGCCGTTGCTGTATCTGAAGGGCTTTCATGCCTTGCAGGCTTATCGCATCGGCCACTGGCTGTGGAATGAAGGCCGCCGCGCGCTGGCTATCTTCCTGCAAAACCAGGTTTCCGTGACCTTCCAGGTGGATATTCACCCGGCCGCGAAAATTGGCCGCGGGATCATGCTTGACCACGCCACCGGCATTGTCGTCGGTGAAACCGCGGTGATTGAAGATGACGTTTCGATTCTGCAGTCGGTCACGTTAGGCGGTACCGGTAAAACCAGCGGCGATCGCCATCCGAAAATCCGTGAAGGGGTGATGATTGGCGCGGGCGCCAAGATCCTCGGCAACATCGAAGTGGGTCGTGGTGCGAAGATTGGCGCCGGTTCGGTTGTTCTGCAGCCTGTTCCGCCGCACACGACTGCCGCTGGCGTACCGGCACGTATTGTCGGTAAACCAGACAGCGACAAACCGTCGATGGATATGGATCAGCACTTCAACGGTATTCACCATACGTTTGAGTATGGTGACGGTATTTAACTTCTGAGAATGGCGCCCGGGTAACCCAGCTGGCGCCATGCTTCATACACCACCACCGACACCGCATTTGACAGGTTCATGCTGCGGCTGTCCGGCATCATCGGAATACGAATCTTCTGCTCAGCGGGCAGGGCATCAAGAATGGTGGCCGGCAGGCCGCGCGTTTCCGGGCCAAACATCAGATAATCACCGTCCTGATAGTGCACGGCGCTATGTGCCGGCGTACCTTTG
Organism: Enterobacter sp. V89_11; assembly: GCF_029967775.1. Lineage (NCBI taxonomy): Bacteria > Pseudomonadati > Pseudomonadota > Gammaproteobacteria > Enterobacterales > Enterobacteriaceae > Enterobacter > Enterobacter sp. V89_11. The sequence goes on from NZ_JASCAN010000006.1 coordinate 167,594, forward strand.
GTGGTCAGGGCGAACATGCGCTGTGGGTTTTCGCTTTCCAGAAACGCGGCGTAATCATGATGGCGAACCACGGCCGTAAATTCATGATAATCCAGCCCCGCGCGGCGCAGACGTTTGTCGTCCCACGTAAAACCCATCGGCTCGATGATATGCAGACGAAAACCGGTGTTGGCGCACAGGCGGATAATATTGCCGGTATTCGGCGGAATTTCTGGTTCGAATAAAACGATGTTAAGCATGCTGCCCCCTTAATTGCGGGGGCAGAATAGCAGAAACCGGGCCGCTTATGCGACGCCGAGATCCTGCGAGCGGCAACGCAGCATTTTGTAGAAGGTTGCCGCGGCCGCCAGCAGGGCGGGCAGGCTAAGGATCATCAAAATGCTGTCTGCCTGCCACTGCATGGAGAGAAGCTGCGCGCTGGTCATGGTGCCCGCCACGCCACCAAAGCGGCCAATGCCCTGCATCCAGGCAATGCCCGTTGCGCGACACTCGGTAGGATAAAAGGTGGCTGCCAGCGTCTGCATTCCCGATTGCGCGCCGTTCATCGCGATCCCCATCAGGAAAATCAAGCCGCCAAACAGGGCGATATGGTTATGTTCAATGCCGAGCGCCAGAATGAGCAGCATGGTCAGGACAAAGCCACCTGCGACCACTTTGTGTGCCTCCCAGCGATCCATCATCCAGCCCGCGAGAAGGATGCCTGCGGTACCGCCGAAGGTGAACAGCGAGGTGAGCCATGCGGATTCCGCGAGGGGATAGCCCATCCCCAGCATCAGCGTCGGCATCCAGCTAAGCAGGACGTAATAAATCACCAGCCCCATAAAATAGGTTACCCATAGCATCAGGGTGCCGGGCAGCCAGGGCTGTGAAAACAGCTGTGCTACGCTCCCTTTTTTGGCGGCGACCCGATCCTCTGCGAGGAAGAAACCAGTGACACCATCGAGGGTCGTGCGGGCGAAACGGCTGGCGATACGGCGGATCTGCATCATGTCTTTCCCGCGCTGCACCAGGTATTTCACCGATTCCGGTAAAAACAGCATCAGCAGCAGCGTTAATATCAGCGGTGCTATCGCGCCGGTCAGCAGTACGCTTCGCCAGCCATGATGCGGGATAAGCCAGGATGATATCGCCCCACCGCCGGCCGCGCCCAGCGGGAAGCCGCAGTACATGGTATTAATCGCCATGGCGCGACAGCGCTGAGGGGCAAACTCTGAGATGAGGGTGATGGCGTTCGGCATGGCGGCACCCAGCCCCAGGCCCGTCAGAAACCGCCATAGCGTCAGGGTGTTAAGGCTTTGTGCCCAGGCCGTCCCCAGGCTTGAAAGGCCGAAGAACAGACAAGAAAAGACCAGTACGCGCTTGCGGCCTATCCGGTCCGATACCGGGCCTGCGACCAGCGCTCCCAGCGACAGCCCGAGCAGTGCTGCGCTCAGTACCGGTCCCAGATCCTGTTTGTGTATGCCCCATTCTGCCGACAGCGTGGGCGCAATGTAGCCCATTGCTGCGGTATCGAAACCATCGATCGCCAGCACCAAAAAGCCCAGCACGATGAGCACCCAGTGAAACCCGGAAAAGGGACTGTCGTCGATCACCTGCTGAATATCCACCTGACCTGAATATCTCATTCGCTCCCCTCTGATGTGATGGTGTTTTTGTGTTCTTGTATTTGCTTGTCTATACAATTGCGTGCGGCACAGGTATGTCAAATTTTCTTATCCAATATGTTACCTGGATGTTATTTTTGACAAAAAAAAGCGCCCGAGGGGAGTTCGGACGCGAGGAGAGGGGAAGGGGAATCAGACGGGCGTCAGGCTGCGTCACCTTGGGCAAGCGGTGCCAGTGCTGCGGGTAATTTACCCAACTCCTGCACCAGGGAGTCCTTGCTGATTTCGCGAATCGTTTTTGCGCCGGTCAACGTCATCGCCACTTTCATCTCTTTTTCGATCAGATTGAGCAGATTTGCCACCCCTGCCTGACCAGCCGTAGCCAGTGCATAAAGATATGCGCGTCCGAGCAATACGCTGTCTGCGCCAAGGGCAATCATACGCACCACGTCAAGCCCGTTGCGGATACCGCTGTCGGCGAGGATAGCGATATCACCTTTCACCGCATCGGCAATCGCCGGCAGTGCGCGTGCGGAAGAGAGTACCCCGTCAAGCTGACGTCCGCCGTGGTTAGAGACCACAATACCGTCAGCGCCAAAGCGCACGGCATCGCGGGCATCTTCCGGGTCGAGGATCCCTTTGATCACCATCGGGCCGTCCCAGAATTCGCGGATCCACTCCAGGTCTTTCCACGAGATGGACGGATCGAAATTATTCGCCAGCCAGCCGATGTAATCTTCCAGCCCGGTGGGTTTACCGAGATAGGCCGAGATATTCCCCAGATCGTGCGGGCGGCCATTCACACCGACATCCCAGGCCCATTGCGGGTGCGTTACCGCCTGCCAGTAGCGACGCAGGGCAGCATTTGGGCCGCTCATTCCGGAGTGGGCATCGCGGTAACGGGCGCCAGGCGTCGGCATATCAACGGTAAAGACCAGCGTTGAACAGCCCGCGGCTTTGGCACGCTCCAGCGCGTTGCGCATAAAGCCGCGATCGCGCAGGACGTACAGCTGGAACCACATCGGACGCTGGAGGGTCGGGGCCACTTCTTCAATCGGGCAGACGGAGACGGTGGAGAGGGTAAACGGAATACCTTTGGCATCCGCCGCCGCTGCCGCCTGGACTTCACCCCGGCGGGCGTACATGCCGCACAAACCGACTGGTGCAAGGGCCACCGGCATGGAAAGCGTTTCGTTAAACAGCGTTGTCTCAAGGCTCAGCTCAGACATATCTTTCAGCACGCGCTGGCGCAGCGCCACTTCCGACAGATCTTCCACGTTGCGGCGCAGGGTGTATTCGGCATATGCCCCACCGTCGATATAGTGGAACAGGAACGGTGGCAAAATGCGCTGCGCCGCGGCGCGATAGTCACTGGCTGCTGAAATAATCATGCTTTGTTCTCCCTGGAAATATCACTGTCGCCAGGCAGACGGGTAATACGCGCCTGTCGGGCCTGATCTTCATCGAATCGTTTTATGGTGGTGTGCACGAACCCCAGATGCGCCATCATCGCTTTGCGCGCGGCCTCAGCATCTCCGGCCAGAATGGCGTTGAGTACCGCCTCGTGCTGTTCGGTCAGTTGGGCAAATACCGGCGGGACCAGATACATACGCTGGCGGCTCTGCTTCACGGAGGATTGCAGCAGGTCGAAGAAACCGCGCATGGTCTGGAGCAGAACGACGTTGTGCGACGCTTCGGCAATCGCCAGATGAAACCGCACGTCCGCCTGCGAGGCGATGTCCGGGTCGCTGCTTTGGGTGGCGTCAAAGCAGGCTTTGAGCTTCTCTTTGTCGGCTTCAGTGGCCCGCATGGCCGCATGCCAGGCGGTACTGGTTTCGATGGCGTGCCGCGCTTCAATGATGTCGAAGCTGTAGTCCGGGTCGTTTTCCATCAGCGTTTTAAGCGGCTGCACGATGTTTTGCTCGGACCAGTCATCGTGCTGCCAGCGGACAAAGGTGCCGCCGCCCCGACGGCTTACCAGTACCCCTTCGCTGACCAGCGTCGCCAGCGCCTCACGCAGGGAGTTACGAGATACACCCAGTTGGGCGGCGAGCTGGCGCTCGGCGGGCAATTTCATGCCCGCTTCCAGCTGTTGTTCTTCAATCAGCGCCCGTACGCGAGAGGCAATCTCGTCGGACAGGCGTCTGGGCATGACTATCATGGGATCATCCAGGTTAAGACATAGGCCTGCAGGGTCGTGATCACCCCGACCATACAGGTGAATATCAGGCTGTGTTTCACGGTAAAGCGGAACAGGTCCGACTCTTTACCGACCAGTCCCACCGCCGCACAGGCAATGGCGATGGATTGCGGTGAGATCATCTTGCCGGTCACGCCGCCGGTAGTATTGGCGGCCACCAGAAGGATGTCCGACACGCCAATCTGCTGGGCTGCCGTCGCCTGCAGGGCCGCAAACAGGGCGTTAGATGAGGTATCTGAACCGGTCAGGAACACCCCCAGCCAGCCGAGGAACGGCGAGAAGAACGTGAAGGCGTGGCCGGTATGCGCCAGCGCAAGCGCCAGTGTCGATGACAGGCCGGAATAGTTCGAGATAAACGCGAACGCCAGCACCATGCCGATGGAGTAGATCGGCAGCATCAGCTCCTTAATGGTAGCCGCAAAAGTCTGTACTGCAGCCGCTGGCTTCATGCGTAACCACACCACAGACAGGATAGCGGCAAACAGGATTGCGGTGCCGGTTGCTGAGAACCAGTCAAATTTATACACCGCGGCATACGGCGTGGCAGCGTGCACCACGGGCGGCATACGGGCGACCATCTTGTCGAGGAACGGCACGGAGATGTTAATGACCATCTCATACAGTGCGCCACCCGGTGCGAACAGGGCCTTAAACGGTGGAATACTCCAGAGCGTAACCGTGGCGGTCAGGAACAGGAACGGAGACCATGCGCGAATGATTTGTCCCGCGGTATAACCGGTACGTGCCAGGGTTTGATCGACGTGTGAGGCACCCATATCGGCGAAACGGAATATGCGTACCGGCTGCCAGCGTTTCAGGAACAGCGTCAGGCAGACCAGCGACACCAGTGAAGAGATAATGTCCGGCAATTCGGGGCCGAGGAAATTCGAGCTGAGATACTGGGCAATGGCAAACGAGCCGCCAGCGACGACCACCGCAGGCCATGTCTCTTTCACGCCGCGCCAGCCATCCATAATCGCCATGATCCAGAACAGCACGATGATGGTCAGGAACGGCAGCTGACGGCCAACCATCTGGCCAATTTCAAAGCTGTCCAGACCGGTGACCTGCCCGGCGACCAGAATCGGGATCCCCATCGCACCAAACGCCACCGGCGCGGTGTTAACGATCAGACAAAGACCTGCAGCGTAAAGCGGATTGAACCCCAGCCCGACTAACAGCGCCGCGGTGATGGCAACCGGTGCGCCAAACCCGGCCGCCCCTTCCAGAAAAGCCCCGAAGGAGAAACCGACAATCAGCATCTGTAGACGCTGGTCCGGGGTAATGGAAAGTATCGATGAGCGGATAATGTCGAACTGCCCGGTTTTCACCGAGATTTTGTAGACAAAGACCGCCGCGATGATGATCCACGCAATCGGCCACAGGCCGTAGAAGAAACCATAGACGACGGAGGCCAGCGCGCGATCGACCGGCATTTTATAGAAGAACAGTGCCACCATCAGCGCGATGGCAACGGTGTACGTCGCGGCCAGGTATCCCTTCAGCTTGAGCTTAATCAGCGCAAAGAAGAAGAACAGGATCGGAAGCGATGCGATCAGGCTCGACAGCCAGATATTGCCAGCCGGATCGTAGTTTTGTTGCCAGAGGCTCATGCAGGTCTCCTGAGGACCAGACAGTCTGCGTAGCGGGTGAGTCTCCGCTCATCTCTGCGTCACAAACTGTGTAAAAGTGGTCCTGCCAATATTGTGTTGTAGGGTGAATGACAATAAATGGTTAACCAGTTGTTATGAGTCGGCAATGATTTTGTGAGGGGAATTAGTGGAATTGTGAACCAGGAAAGTGATTACCGGGAGATTGGTTGGGCCAATTTTAAGCGGTGAGGGGGCGACGCGGTATGGTTTTCGCCCTCTCGCCTGGGAGAGAGGGCGGGGGACGATCAAAACGCGGTCTTACAAAAACCCGTCATCTCTTTCAGACCCATTTCGCGACCAAGCTCGGTCATGGGATGAACCACCACCAGGCCACGGACGCTTTTCTTCAGCTTGCCCATGTCGGCCTGCTCTTTTTTAGTGATGGCGCGACGGTGCGGCATGCTCAACAGCTTTTGGGCTTCGTTGCTCAGCTTCTGGCCTTTGACTTCGCGCAGACGCTCGATTTCCGCTTCAAGCTTCTCACTCTCTTTCTCCAGCTCGGCATACTTCTCGGCGGACTCAACCAGTGAGAGACCAGCCATCTGGTGGCGGATCAGATCCAGGCGGTCGCTCAGGCGTTTAATTTCGTTCTTTTCGACTTCTTTCATGACAAATAACTCTGAAAACGGGGAATTTACAGGGAAGGATACACCAATGTGAGCAGGCTTACTTCTGAAACGCTTTTTTTAAGCTGATTCGGGAAATCAGCTCAGTCAGGGAAAGGACCATCGTGGAACGGACAACCTGTTGATAACGCAGCTTTTGCATCGCGTACAGCTCAGGGTCACTGTTATCAAAATGGGGAGCAGGGGGAAGCGCGGTGACGCAGTGTAGCTCGCCGAAGGGGCCAAGGATCTCATCATCGGTAAAGGTGTACTCATTACCGTCATGATTTAACTCTTCGCGCAGCGCCATCAGCAGCTCGGCATCTTCATACTCTTGTCGGTTCAACACGCCAAGACCATAAATCAACTTCAGACGTACCGATAAATCGCCCAGCGGTCCGTCTCCGTCCAGTAACGGTTCTACAGCATATTTTACCGCGTAGTCGTCTTTGCGAAACACCTGAAGTACCAGAATATTCACCGCCTCGGTTAGCAACTCGACGGCGGCAATCAGGAAACTTCGTACGGTTTTGCCAGCATTCAGACGCTCAAGCACACGATTTTCAAAGGCCTGGGTTTGTTCCATTATTGCCTGCATATCTGACAATCTGTTATTTGGGCGCAGGCTATCCTGCGCCGCACTCTGCATCATTTGATTGCGTTGTAAGCGTTCACCGCCTCCACAACCACGTCGCTGTTGGCGTCCAGACCAGAGATCTGCGCCAGCGCACCCTGCGGGCCTTTATCGTTAATCAGCTGAGCCAGCTCCTGCGCCTGTGGATCCTGTTCGCTGCGGTAATGCATCGCGGCGGCAATCCCTTTCACCAGGTTGGCGTGCGCAAGATCATACTCCAGCGTGCCCAGCAGCGGTTTAATCAGGCGATCGCCCGCGCTCAGTTTACGCAGTGGCTGACGGCCTACGCGCTCAACGTCATCTTTCAGATACGGGTTTTCAAAACGACCGAGGATTTTCTGGATGTATGCTGCATGTTTCTCAGCATCAAAACCGTAGCGTTTGATCAGCACCGCGCCGCTCTCTTCCATTGCCCCTTTAACCACCGCACGGATGCTCTCATCGAGGATCGCGTCACGAATGGTCTGATGACCGGCCAATTTTCCGAGGTACGCGGTTATAGCATGCCCGGTGTTCAGCGTGAAGAGTTTACGTTCGACAAAGGCCATCAGGTTATCGGTTAATTCCATCCCCGGAATGGTTGGCAGTGCGCCTTTAAACTGGGTTTTATCGACGATCCACTCGCTGAAGGTTTCCACGGTCACTTCCAGCGGATCGTGGGTGGCGGATTCTGATGGCGGAACGATACGGTCAACGGCGGAATCCACAAAGCCGACGTGCGCTTCCACCCAGGCTTTATCTTCGTCCGCGACGGCGGCGAGCACATGGCCTTTCAGCTGCGTGGTGCCGCGCACCATGTTTTCACAGGCGATGATGTTCAGCGGTGTGTCGATGCCCTGCGCTTTACGTTTTGCCAGGCCTTTCGCCACCGCAGGGGCAATGCGCTCAAGCACCACCGGGCCAACGGCCGTGGTCACCAGATCGACACTGGCGATGAGGTCGATAACGTCTTCGCCAATGCTGCTTACCGCATTAACGCCAGACACCGTCTCAACCTGCTCGTTTTCGCCTACCACGTGTACCTGATAGCTATGACGGGCATTCAGGGCATCCAGGACTACCTGATTCACATCGGCGAATGTCAGCGTAATGCCTGCGTCTGCCAGCAGTTTACCGATAAAGCCACGACCGATATTACCTGCGCCAAAATGTAATGCTTTCATAGTATTAACCTTAATCAATGTTTTTACCCGAGAGGGCTGGGGTGAGGCTTTGCCCTCACCCTAACCCTCTCCCCACAGGGGGAGAGGGAAGAGGTTCCGTTACTTGTTCAACAGCGCCAGCACTTCTTCCACGCTGGTGGTGTTGGCCAGACGTTCAATGACAGAGTCGTCATCCAGCGCGTTGGTCAGGCTGGTAATCACCTGGATGTGCTCGTTGTTGCGAGCGGCGATACCAATCACCAGGCGGGCGATGTCGTCTTCTTCTTCACCGAAGCGTACACCATCCGGATACTGGCAGAACACCACGCCGGTTTTCAGTACGCGGTCTTTCGCTTCAACCGTACCGTGTGGAACCGCAATGGATTCACCCAGATAGGTTGGGGTCAGCTTTTCACGCTCCAGCATCGCGTCAACGTATTCAGGCTGCACGTAGCCGCCTTTCACCAGCTGTTCACCGGCAAAGCGAATCGCCTCTTCCTTGTGGGACGCCGTGCGGCCCAGGAAGATGTTTTCTGCGCCCAGGCGGAACAGGTGGCTGTCGTTCGCGTCAAAGCTGTCTTTCAGGCTGTCGCGGACTTTGACTTCGTTATCTTCATGACGCTGCGCGGCCACCAGACGTTCGGTCAGGTTGGTGTACAGGCCGCTGTCCAGGAAGTTGGTCAGCGAAATGTGCTGTGCCTGAGGAACCTGACGCATCGCACGTTCGGTCAGATCGCGGTGCGTAATCACCAGGTCAACATCTGCAGGGAGGCTGTTGATGGCGCTGTTGGTGACGGAGATGTTGGTCAGACCCGCATCCTGCACTTTCTTACGCAGCACGCCGGCACCCATGGCGCTGGAACCCATACCCGCGTCACAGGCCACGATGATTTTACGTACGTGGCTCAGGTCGTTAGAGACATCGCCCGCCGCCAGCGGCGTTGCGCCTTTTGATTCGGCTTTCATGTCATGCATACGACGGGTTGCCGCTTCGATATCGTCATCTTCTTTCACTTTGCTGGTTTTCAGCAGGATAGAAGAGACCACGAAGGAGACGGCCATTGCCGCACAGATGGCTGCGATGTTAGCGAAATAGGCACCTTTCGGGGTCATCGCCAGGACCGCCAGGATGGAGCCTGGAGAGGCCGGAGAAACCAGACCACCGCCCAGCACGCTCAGGGTGAACACGCCCGTCATACCGCCGAGGATAACGGCCAGAATCAGACGTGGGTTCATCAGCACGTAAGGGAAGTAAATTTCGTGGATACCGCCCAGGAAGTGGATGATAGCTGCACCGCCCGCAGACTGTTTCGCACTGCCGCGACCAAAGAACATGTACGCCAGCAGAACACCCATGCCCGGGCCCGGGTTGGCTTCAATCAGGAAGAAGATGGACTTGCCGAGGTCATGAGACTGCTGAATACCCAGCGGCGAGAAGATACCGTGGTTAATGGCGTTGTTGAGGAACAGGATTTTCGCCGGTTCAACAAAGATAGACGCCAGCGGCAGCATGTCGTGCGCAACCATGAAGTTAACGCCTGCCGCCAGAACTTTGGACAGCACTTCAACCGCAGGGCCAATGCCGAGGAACGCCAGAATCGCGAGGATCATACCGATGATGCCCGCAGAGAAGTTGTTCACCAGCATTTCGAAGCCGGATTTGATCTTGCCATCAACCCAGACGTCGAATTTCTTAATTGCCCAGCCGCCCAGAGGGCCCGCAATCATTGCACCGAGGAACATCGGCATATCCGCACCGACGATAACCCCCATCGTCGTGATGGCACCCACAACGCCACCACGGTCTCCACCCACCAGACGACCACCGGTAAACCCGATAAGCAGCGGCAGCAGGTAGGTAATCATTGGGCCAACAAGTTTCGCCAGCGTTTCGTTAGGCAACCACCCTGTCGGAATGAACAACGCAGTGATGATACCCCACGCGATAAACGCGCCGATATTTGGCATCACCATATTGCTGAGGAAACGACCAAAGCTTTGAACTTTGATCTTGAAATCGGATGACATAAAACACCCCTTCTTCTGTTTACGCTTAGGCTTGCGGCCCGAGGTTTATTGTTAATGAGGCGGCAGAGGTAGCCGGGCCCTGTTCTGATGCTGTGAAATCTGGCACTGAATCGTTCAACTGTCCAGACGATGGAAATTTGTGTGATATGAATCACGTAAATGTAGGGGGTGCAGACATGAATGAAGTGATCTTCGTCACAAAAACGGTGGATAAAAAAAATACGATGGCGATAAATAACGCAAAAACCACCCACTTCTGTGATATGAATCACACTTGATTGTCGTGAGTTTGTTTCTGGATTGTGATTAATTTCACAAAAAATTTTTATGCAGAATTCTCCGGATGTGATCGGCGACAAATTCTGCCTGGCGATCCAACGCCAGGATGTCATGAAGTCACACATAAAGCTAAAAAATGACTTTTCATGTGTGGTATGGCGAAAAGCAATAAGGTACGTTACGCTCATATTGTAAGGTTAAGTCTATTATTATTCAGGATATATTTTGACACGCTTATAAACTTGCATGGAGATATTATAAAAAACGATACTCCCCGGCTCTGAAATATAAGTACACCTCGTATTTATAAAAAATTAATTAGGTTGCGTACCGTTTTATTAATTTAATGAGTTGACGTTGTTTAAGTGAGGAGAATATGTTTCTCAACTATTTTGCGCTGGGCGTATTGATTTTTGTATTTCTGGTTCTTTTTTACGGAATCATCGCCATCCATGATATTCCTTATAATATGGCCAAAAAACGGAATCATCCCCATGCGGATGCCATTCATACGGCGGGATGGATTAGCCTGTTTACGCTCCATGCGATTTGGCCGTTCCTGTGGATTTGGGCCACGTTGTACCGCGAAGATCGCGGCTGGGGGATGCAGAACCACATCTCAAAACCTGATGAGGTCCCGGGTATGGATGCTCTGACTAAACGTGTGGCCGAATTAGAACAAAAACTGGCAGCGGTACCTCCCACGGCTGACAAGAACACGCTGGAGCACTAATCATGGATCTGCTGATTATTTTGACCTATGTGGCCTTTGCCTGGGCCATTTTTAAAATATTCCGTATTCCGGTAAACCAGTGGACCCTCGCGACCGCAACATTAGGTGGGGTGTTTATTGTCGCCGGGCTTATCCTGTTGATGAACTATAACCATCCCTATACCTTTACGGCGCAAAAAGCGGTTATTTCCATTCCGATTACGCCGCAGGTTACTGGGGTAGTGAGTGAAGTTACCGATAAAAATAACCAGCTAATTAAAAAAGGCGAAGTGTTATTTAAACTTGATCCGGGCCGCTATCAGGCGCGCGTCGACAGACTGCAGGCCGACCTGGTCACCGCCACGCACAATATCGACAATCTCAAAGCGCAGCTTGCGGAAGCGGTCGCCAATACCACGCGCGTGTCCGCTGAACGTGATCGCCTGTATAAAGATTACCAGCGCTACCTGAAAGGCAGCCGGGCAAAGGTTAACCCGTTCTCTGAAAGCGATATCGACAACGCACGGCAAAACTATCTGGCGCAGGATGCGCTGGTAAAAGGCTCGGTGGCTGAACAGACGCAAATACAAAGTCAGTTAGACAGTATGGTCAACGGTGAGCAATCCCAGGTTGCTTCCCTGCGTGCTCAGCTTGCTGAAGCGAAATACAACCTGGATCAGACCGTGGTGCGTGCGCCGAGCAATGGCTATATCACGCAGGTGCTGATTCGTCCGGGGACCTATGCTGCCGCGCTGCCGCTGCGCCCGGTCATGGTCTTTATTCCTGAACAGAAACGCCAGATTGTGGCCCAGTTCCGTCAGAACTCGCTGCTGCGTCTGAAGCCGGGCGACGAAGCGGAAGTGGTCTTCAACGCGCTGCCGGGCCAGGTCTTCTCCGGTAAGCTCACCAGTATTCTGCCGGTGGTGCCGGGGGGGTCATACCAGGCGCAGGGTGCGCTGCAGTCGCTGACCGTGATCCCTGGCACCGATGGTGTTTTAGGCACTATCGAGCTGGAGCCGAATGCTGATGTCGATGCGCTGCCCGACGGCATTTATGCTCAGGTGGCGGTCTATTCGGATCACTTTGCTCACGTCTCGGTAATGCGTAAGGTGCTGCTGCGTATGACCAGCTGGATGCACTACCTCTATCTCGATCACTAAGCCCTTCAGGGCAGGAATGCGACACGCATACCTGCCCTTTTTTCATCGCTTGATCCATACTGACTTTTTTCGGCATCAAGGATCAGGCAATGAAACTTATCGGCAGCTACACCAGTCCCTTCGTGCGAAAAATCTCGATTCTCCTGCTGGAGAAAGGGATTGAATTCGAGTTCGTCAATGAACAGCCTTATCACGCTGAAAACGGTGTGGCACAGTACAACCCGCTGGGAAAAGTGCCGGCGCTGGTAACAGACGAAGGCCAGTACTGGTTTGATTCCCCCATTATTGCGGAGTACATCGAGCTGCTCGGCGTGGCCCCGGCGATGTTACCGGCCGATCCAAACGCGGCGCTGGCAATGAAGCAAATTGAAGCGCTGGCCGACGGTATTATGGATGCGGCGTTAACGTCCGTACGCGAGCAGGCAAGACCCGCCGCCCAGCAGTCTGAAACGGAACTGTTACGCCAGCGTGAAAAAATCAGCCGCAGCCTGGACTGGTGCGAACAGCTTATCCGGGAGGGAAAAATTCAACCCGATAGCCTGAACCTGGCAACGATAGCCATTGCCTGCGCCATCGGTTATCTCAATTTCCGGCACGTTTCCCCCGGCTGGTGCGTCGACCGTCCATTGCTGGTGAAGCTTGCAGAAACGCTCTTTCAGCGCGAGAGCTTTGCCCGTACCGAACCGCCAAAGGCTTGATGCGGGTTATAACACTTCGCAGCAGGAGGCGGTACAATCCCTTCTTATGTTGACTCCCTCTCCCGTCGGGAGGGGGGATGATATTTACTCGCCAGGCGCTTTCATGACAACTCATCACTCCCTGTACAGCCAGATCCCTGCAACCGACCGTCTTCTTCGCGAGCCGCGCGTGCATGCTGCCGTTGCGCGGTTCGGCCATACCGCGACGGTTGAAATATTACGTCTGCTTCAGGACGAAGCCCGCAGCCATATTCAGACAGAAAATGCATTGCCGGACTGGTGTGCGGCGTGGGGGCTGGAAGTGGAACTGAGGCTCGAGGAGAAAGCACAAAGCGCGTTACGCCCGGTCATCAACCTGACGGGAACCGTGCTGCACACCAACCTTGGTCGCGCTCAACAGGCAGAAGAGGCCGTCGCTGCGGTCGTGCAGGCCATGCGTTCCCCCGTGACGCTTGAGTACGATCTGGACGGCGCAGGGCGCGGACATCGCGATCGGGCGCTGGCGGACCTGCTCTGCGAGCTGACCGGCGCAGAAGATGCCTGCATTGTGAATAACAACGCGGCGGCGGTACTGTTAATGCTGGCAGCGACCGCCAGCGGTAAAGAGGTGGTGGTTTCCCGTGGCGAGCTGGTCGAGATTGGCGGTGCGTTTCGCATTCCGGATGTTATGCGCCAGGCGGGCTGTACCCTGCATGAAGTGGGCACCACCAACCGCACGCATGCAAAAGATTATCGCGCGGCAGTGAATGAAAATACCGGGCTGCTGATGAAGGTCCACACCAGTAATTACCAGATAGCCGGATTCACCAAAACCGTTGAAGAGGCGGAGCTGGCGGAGCTGGGCCGTGAGCTGGGTGTGCCAGTGGTGGCCGACCTCGGTAGCGGTTCGCTGGTCGATCTGAGCCAGTACGGTCTGCCAAAAGAGCCCATGCCGCAGGAGATGATTGCGGCGGGCGTCAGTCTTGTGAGTTTCTCCGGCGACAAACTGCTTGGCGGCCCGCAGGCGGGGATTATCGTGGGTAAACGTGCGCTTATTGCGAAGCTGCAGCAGCACCCGCTCAAGCGTGCACTGCGAGCCGATAAAATGACGCTTGCCGCGCTGGAAGCGACGCTGCGCCTTTATCTCCACCCGGAAAAACTGGCTGAACGTCTGCCCACGCTGCGCCTGCTGGCCCGAGATGCCGCCTCAATTCGCGCCCAGGGTGAGCTGCTCTTGCCACACGTTGCGCCGCACTACCCCGATTTTGACGTGCGCCTTGAAGCTTGTCAGTCGCAGATCGGCAGCGGTTCACTGCCGGTGGACAGGCTGCCCAGCGCAGCGCTCACGTTTACACCCCGTGACGGGCGCGGCAGCCAGCTTGACGCTTTGTCGGCGCGCTGGCGTGCCTTGCCAGCACCGGTTATCGGGCGCATTTACGATGGCCGAATGTGGCTGGATCTACGCTGTCTTGAAGATGAAGCGCGATTTCTGGAGATGCTGTTGAAATGATTATTGCCACCGCCGGTCACGTCGACCACGGAAAAACCACCTTATTACAGGCCCTGACCGGGGTGAATGCCGATCGTCTGCCGGAAGAGAAAAAACGCGGCATGACCATCGATCTGGGCTATGCCTACTGGCCTCAGCCTGATGGCCGGGTGCTGGGTTTTATTGATGTACCGGGACACGAGAAGTTTCTTTCTAACATGCTGGCGGGCGTCGGTGGCATCGATCATGCTCTGCTGGTGGTGGCCTGTGATGACGGCGTGATGGCGCAAACGCGTGAACATCTGGCAATTTTACAGCTGACGGGCAACCCGCAGCTGACCGTTGCGCTGACCAAAGCTGACCGCGTCGATGAGGCGCGACTCAACGGGGTACGCGAAACCGTGCAGGCGACCTTGCGGGAGTATGGATTTGCCGATGCGCCATTATTCGTCACCGTGGCGACAGAAGGGCGCGGTATTGACGAACTTTGCCACCATTTGCAGCAGCTTACTTCACGCGAGCATGCCAGCCATCATCGTTTCCGTCTGGCGATCGACCGGGCCTTTACCGTTAAAGGCGCGGGGCTGGTGGTCACCGGTACCGCGCTGAGCGGTGAAGTGAACGTGGGCGATACCTTATGGCTCACGGGTGCCAACGCCCCGATGCGTGTGCGCGGTTTGCATGCGCAGAACCAGCCCGTAGAGCATGCCCATGCCGGGCAGCGCATCGCGCTCAATATTGCGGGCGATGCGGAAAAAGAGAAGCTTAACCGTGGCGACTGGCTGCTGGCCGGTGTACCGCCAGAGCCTTCTGAGCGGGCGATCGTCGCCCTGCAGACGCATGTGCCGCTGACCCAATGGCAGCCGCTGCATATCCACCACGCGGCCAGCCATATCACCGGGCGCGTGTCACTGCTGGAAAACGACCTTGCCGAACTGGTTTTCGATTCGCCACTGTGGCTCGCGGATAATGACCGTCTGGTACTGCGTGACATTTCGGCCCGGGAGACGCTGGCCGGGGCGCGGGTAGTAGCGCTCAACCCGCCGCGTCGCGGCAAGCGCAAGCCGGAGTATCTGCAATGGCTGGGAGCGCTGGCGCAGGCCGCGGATGATAAAGCCGCGTTGCTTGTTCATCTTGAGCGCGGTGCCGTCAATCTGAGCGATTTCGCATGGGCTCGTCAGCTCAGCGCGGAAGGATTACGCCTGCTGACCCAGGAGCCCGGTTTTATTCAGGCGGGTAACAATTTACTGAATGCCCCGGTCGCAGCATGCTGGCAGCGCAAGGTACTGACCACGCTCGCCACTTACCATGAACAGCATCAGGATGAACCCGGCCCGGGACGTGAACGCCTGCGACGCATGGCGCTGCCGATGGAAAACGATGCGCTGGTGCTGCTGTTGATTGAAAACATGCGCGAAAGTGGGCTGATAAAAAGCCACCACGGCTGGCTGCATCTGCCGGATCACAAAGCCGGGTTCAACGCCGGGCAAGAGGCGATATGGCAGAAAGTAGCCCCGCTGTTTGGCGACGAGCCGTGGTGGGTTCGCGATCTCGCACGTGAAACGAATACTGACGAACAGGTGATGCGCCAGGTATTGCGCCATGCGGCGCAGCAGGGATTAATCGTCGCGATCGTGAAAGATCGTTATTACCGTAACGATCGCATTGTGGCGTTTGCTAACCTGATCCGCGAGCTGGATCAGGCGCGAGGCACGACCTGCGCAGCAGATTTCCGCGATCGGCTGAACGTCGGGCGCAAGCTGGCGATCCAGATCCTGGAATATTTCAACCGCATCGGCTTTACCCGTCGTCGTGGCAACGATCATTTATTGCGGGATTCGTTATTATTTCCTGAAACTCCGTGACCCCCGTCGTAAACACCGTTACCGGCTGGCGAGAAAATCGCCAGCCGGAACTACCCTTGTTGTACACCAACAGCAAGGAGACGGTCATGACAAACAATCCTCCCTCATCGCGTATCCAGCCTGGCGAGTATGGTTTTCCCCTCAAGCTGAAGCCCCGTTATGAAAACTTTATCGGCGGCGACTGGGTTGCACCCGTCGGCGGCGAATACTATTCCAATCTGACGCCCGTTACCGGCCAGCCGCTGTGTGAGATAGCCAGCTCCGGCAAGGGGGATATCGATCTGGCGCTGGACGCCGCGCACAAAGCCAAAGACAAATGGGGGCATACCTCTGTTCAGGACAGAGCGGCGATATTGTTCAAAATCGCTGACCGGATGGAACAGAATCTGGAGCTGCTGGCTACGGCGGAAACCTGGGATAACGGCAAGCCAATCCGTGAAACGATGGCGGCAGACGTGCCGCTGGCCATTGACCACTTCCGCTATTTTGCCTCCTGTATTCGCGCTCAGGAGGGCGGAATTAGCGAGGTAGACAGCGACACCGTGGCCTACCACTTCCACGAACCGCTGGGCGTGGTGGGGCAGATCATTCCGTGGAACTTCCCGTTGCTGATGGCGAGCTGGAAAATGGCGCCCGCGCTGGCGGCGGGTAACTGCATTGTGCTCAAACCGGCCCGCCTGACCCCGCTGTCAGTCCTGCTGCTGATGGAAGTCATTGGCGACCTTCTCCCGCCAGGCGTGATTAACGTGGTGAACGGGGCGGGGGGTGAGATAGGGGAATATCTGGCGACCTCAAAACGGATCGCCAAAGTCGCGTTTACCGGGTCGACGGAAGTGGGTCAGCAGATCATGCAGTACGCGACCCAGAACATCATTCCAGTGACCCTGGAGCTGGGCGGTAAATCGCCGAACATTTTCTTCGCCGACGTCATGGAGGAAGAGGATGCCTTCTTCGATAAAGCCCTGGAAGGCTTTGCGCTGTTTGCTTTTAACCAGGGTGAAGTCTGTACCTGCCCAAGCCGCGCGCTGGTGCAGGAGTCTATCTATGAGCGCTTTATGGAGCGAGCCATTCGCCGCGTCGAGTCTATCCGCAGCGGTAACCCGCTTGATAACGTGACCCAGATGGGCGCGCAGGTCTCGCACGGGCAGATGGACACTATCCTCAACTACATTGATATCGGCAAGAAAGAAGGGGCGGATGTCCTGACCGGCGGTCGGCGTAAAATGCTGGGCGGCGATCTGCAGGACGGGTATTACCTGGAGCCGACGATCCTGTTCGGCAAAAACAACATGCGCGTCTTCCAGGAGGAAATTTTCGGACCGGTGCTGGCCGTCACCACCTTCAAAACGATGGAAGAGGCGCTGGAGATTGCTAACGATACGCCGTATGGCCTCGGGGCTGGCGTCTGGAGCCGCAACGGTAATCTGGCTTATAAAATGGGGCGGGGCATTCAGGCCGGGCGCGTGTGGACCAACTGCTACCATGCTTATCCGGCGCACGCGGCTTTTGGGGGCTATAAGCAGTCGGGCATTGGGCGTGAAACCCACAAGATGATGCTGGAGCATTACCAGCAGACGAAATGCCTGCTGGTGAGTTATTCCGATAAACCACTGGGGCTGTTCTAACCCTCCAGCTCAGGCTGCCCCTGGGCAGCCTGAGCAATTTGCTGACGCAGGCAGTTCAGTACACCGTCCAGAATGTACTGCACGCGCCAGGGCTGGTATTCACGTTTGCGGAATATCGCCGTCAGGTCGAGCCACCACTCTTCCTGATGGGGGAAGCAGGGAACCAGAGAACCACTCTTAAGCTCTTTTTTCAGGCTTTCTTTCGGCGCAAAAACAATACCGAGATTATTTCGTGCCAGTTCCAGCGCCGTCTGCGTATTGTCGCAAATATAATTTCCGGTCACTCTGTAATCATATACGGTCTCACTACCGTGGACGCGAAAACGCCAGATGTTCGCCTCATCCACCAGCATCGAGTCTATTAAAATACAGGAGTGATTCATTAAATCTTCAGGTCCGGTTAAGGGGTGGTTTTTCAAATATTCTTCTGTGGCAAATGCCGTGACGGAATATTTCGTTAACACACTGGCGACCAGACTTTCATCTTTCGGCTGAGCATAGGTAATGAGAATATCGCAATCATCGGGGAACGAGACCCCTTCGGAATATTCATTACGATCCAGGTTGTATGTTTTTAACGAGATGCGGATATCACCGATGTCCTCAATCTGATGGATCACATGTCGCGCCAGATACATCACGATACCCGTTGGGGCGTAAATGGTCACTTTTCCACGCTTCTCATGCTTATAATCAGCAATGAAATTAATGAGCTGGCTATTTTTATCCAGCGTGGCGTCAATGTAGGGGAGTAACGCTTCGCCAAACTGGGTTAGCGCAAGCTGACGGGTCGTGCGCTCAAATACTTTTAGACCGACACGCGTTTCAAAATCAGAAAGGTATTTACTGACGTTAGCCTGTGCCATGCCCAGCAGGGCTGCGGCATCGCCAATACTGTGGGTGGCTGCGATGACGGAAATAATTTTTAACTCGCGTGGCTTTAGCTGGAACTTATTCATCATGCGCACCCATCTATATGTTTTTATATATAATATTATATAAACTGCAGCGTTGCATTGGCAAATTTGTAACCATTATTATTCGCCTCGCTTGTTTGGCGTCTAAATGGATTACATGTAATGACTATTAAATACAATTTACTCATCGCAGCCACGTTATTTGCAACATCATCTGCAATGGCTGGTGACTTTTCACTTGGGGCGGGGGCTGTATTTAATGAGTCGCCTTATAAAGGATATAACGAAAATACCACAGCGGTACCGTTAATTAGCTATGAAGGCGACCGGTTTTATATTCGCCAGACCACCGGCGGGTGGATCCTGTGGAAAGACGAAAAAAATGAATTCAGCATGACCGCATCGTGGATGCCACTGCGATTTGATCCTGAAGATAACGACGACGCTCAGATGAAACACCTCGATGAGCGTAAAGCATCAGCGTTTCTCGGCGGGGCGTACTACCGCCATGAACACTGGGGCTCGCTGAAAGTGGCGGTCTCGGGTGATGCGATGGATGAGAGCGGCGGCGTGATCGGTGAAATCTCATACTTCCGTCCGGTTCGGATGGAACGTCTGACGCTGACGCCATCGGTAGGTATTTTCTACAGCGACGAAAGCTATAACGATTACTACTACGGTGTATCCGGCAATGAGTCTCGCCGCTCAGGCCTCAATGAATACACCGCAGGTGATAGCTGGACGCCGTATGTGGGTCTCGCGGCGAAATATCAGTTAACCCAGAATCTGTTCATCAACGCCAGCGCGGTCTATACCGTGTTACCTGACGACGTGAAGAACAGTCCGATGATCGACCGCGAAGACAGTTTCGCGCTGATGACCGGCATGTCCTGGCGTTTCTGATCTAAAGCCGGGTGGCGATTGCCTTACCCGGCCTCGGTTTTTATCTCCCGCGCCTGTGGGAGAGGGTTGGGGTGAGGCTGACAGGACAGATGTCTTCAGGCCTCATCCACCCAAATCCGCATTTCCCCTTCTCCCCGGTTTGCCCAACTGAACCACGGAATAAAGGTCAACGTCCGGGGCTGGCGCTGCACCGGGGCGCGATCGTACTGCCACAGTGCCTGCGTGCCTTCCTCATCAGCGTGACGCGCGATTCCCTCCGCCTGAATCAGTATCTTGTGCGCAAAGATCCCTTTTCCTTCAAAGACCCGAAATTCGCTCTGCTCAGGCAGGGAGAGGTTATGCAGGTTCGCGCCATTGTCGGCCTCTTCCAGGCAGTAGACCAGCGGGCCACGCTGCAGCGCGACTTTGCCGGCCTGCTGGCGTACCAGCGGGTTACCGTACACGCGGCGGACCGGCATGGGTAAGGTCAGCGTAAGGGTATCTCCCTCCTGCCAGCGGCGGGTGAGGTACAGATACCCCCGGGAGACATCACCCGTGACCCTTTCGCCGTTCAGTGACACGGCCGGGCTTGCGCACCAGTCCGGTAAACGTAGCGCCAGCGTGTGGGTCACCGGGACAGGTGAGGTGATCTCGATGTTGACCTCTTCCTGCCATGGATAATTACCGCTAATCCGTAGCTGTAAGGTGCCCTTATCTACCGGTATGGCGACGTCGTTCCCCACATAGAGGTTGATAAAGAGCGCGTCCTGGCGAACGGTATAGAGATAGTGGCCCAGCGAAGTGAGCACGCGGGCAATATTGGGCGGGCAACAGGCGCAGCCGAACCAGCGCTGGCGAACCGGCTTAACGTGGTCGTAAACATGATTAAATGCCAACGTTTTAGGGTGTACCTCCAGCGGGTTCACATAGAAGAAATGTTTACCGTCCAGCGCCATGCCGCCCAGTACCGTGTTGTATAAGGCACGCTCCATCACGTCGGCGTACTGGCTGTCCGCTTCCATCTCCAGCATCCGGCGGGCAAACATCATCAGGCCAATGGAGGCGCAGCTTTCGGCATATACCGTATCGTTAGGCAAATCGTAATCGCTGCTGAAGGCTTCGCCACTGCTTTGCGAGCCGATCCCGCCGGTAATATAGAGCTGTCGCTGGGCCATGTTATTCCACAGCCGCAGGCAGTCCTGGCGTTTACCCTCGTCATGACTCAGGCGAGCAAGATGCGCCATGCCCGCCATCAGATAGACAAAACGAACCGCGTGGCCGATGGCGGTGTGTTGTTCGGCAAGCGGTTGATGCGCCTGGCTATAGGCTTTGTCCTTGACCATCCACGCCGGGCCGTACGTGTTCCAGTGCGATGTCCGGCCCCGTTTCTCATATTCGATATCGTAGAAATGAGGCTGCGTGCCGCGCGTGTCGATAAAATATTTCACAAGGGCCAGGTAACGCGGTTCCTGAGTGACGTCGTAAAGCCGCATCAGCGCCAGCTCAATTTCCGGATGGCCCGGATAACCGTGAAGCTGCTCCTCGCCGGGGCCAAAGACCCGGTCGATATGGTCCGCCAGTTTGCATACCACCTCCAGCAGACGGCGTTTTCCGGTCCCCTGAAAATAGGCCACGCCGGCTTCAATCATATGTCCGGCGCAGTACAGTTCGTGGCATTCGGCAAGGTTCGTCCAGCGCTCACCGGGTGCTTTCACCGTGAAGTAGGTGTTGAGATAGCCATCGTCACACTGCGCCGCCGCAATCAGCTCAATCACCTCATCGGCGGTTTTTTCACGTTCCGGGTCGGGCTTCTGGCACAACGACCACGCGACGGCTTCCAGCCATTTCGCCACGTCGCTGTCCTGAAACACCATCCCATAGAACTCCCCCTGTTCCAGCCCTGCCGCAATGCGGAAGTTGGTGATGGCGTGACTCGGTTCGGCTTCGGTAACGCGATCGTTTAGCGCATCCCACTGGTAGGGGATCACCACATCACGCACCAGCCGCTGATACTGGCCGAGAAACGGGTCGTTGATGTTCAGTGTGTGCAGGTCGGCTTCCATTATGGACATGTCATTCTCCTCAGGACGATACGTGACGCTGGCGCAGATCGGTGGCAATGCGCGACATCATGGGATTGTTGAGTCTGCACCAGCGGATTGAGACCGCCAGCAGCAGGTGGAAAAGGGCGGGGAGCAGCGTCTCCATCGCAGTAATTCCCTGTAACGAGGCTGGCGTCTGGTTGCCCGCGCCCGGCTGGTAGGCGACGGCGATAAACACCAGGCTGATGATCCCGGCGCTGGACGCCCAGGCGAGCTTGATGAAAAACAGATTAAAAGCGAAGTTCATGCCAGATGAACGTACCCCGTTTTTCCACTCACCATAGTCATCTGCAAATGCCATCAGCGAGAAGTGCAGGGGCAGGGTAAAACCGAGAATGACGCCGTTACTCAGAATAACGATCAGCCAGAGCATCTGATGAGCCGGACCGCCTGGCAGAAACCACATTCCCGCCGCGAGCGCGGCCAGCACGAGGTTGGTGTAGTAATAGAGTTTGACGGTATCATTCCGGCGAGAAAGGGGATTCACGATCACCGCGCCGAGAATGGCCGCAAAGGTCACCATCGTGAAGAACAGCGAGGTATAAGCGGTACTGCCCTGGAGCACATAGGTGATGAAGTACATGTAGCCGCCGCCACGAATGTTGAAGACGTTGATCAGCAGGAATGACATCACCAGCATCAGCAGGAGCTGATCGTTGTTGCGCAGGCCGGCCAGGTGCTCGCGTAAGGTGAATTTGCCCATCAGCGCCAGCGGGACGCGCTCACGCACCCAGAAGAAGCAGCAGAGGAACATCACCACGGCGATGGCGCACAACACCCCAACGCCGAGTTGATAGCCTCGGGCAGCGTTGCCCTCGCCCAGCGCTGCGACCAGCCACGGCAGGCCAACAGAGACCAAAAAGCCCGCCACACCGCACAGCACAAAGCGCCATGACTGGCAGGAGATGACCTCGCTGTGGCGGGTGGTCATGGTGTTGATCAGCGCGCAGTAGGGCACGTTGATGGCGGTATAGCCCACTGACAACAGCAGATAGGTACCAAACGCCCAGGCGATTTTCACCCCCATGCTGGCGTCAGGCACGGTGAAGGTCAGTACACCGATAACCCCGACAGGAAGCGCCACCCACAGCTGCCACGGGCGAAAACGCCCCCAACGGCTTTGTGTTCGGTCGGCAATCACCCCCATCACCGGATCGGAAATGGCATCAAACACGCGCAGGGCAATAAACAGCGTGCCAACGAGCGCAGGCGTCAGACCAAAAACGTCGGTGTAGAAGAAGGTAAGAAAATTCATGATCAGGCAGGTAATGACCGTGCCACCCGCGTCACCCAGGCCGTAGCCTATTTTTTCGCGGACTGACAGGCGGTCATCCATAGCCCCTTGTACGACCTGTGATTCTGTAATCGGTGTGGAAGTCATGAGGTAACTCCTCGGTAATCGATTTTTATCGTATTTATGCAAGGTACCCCATTCATTCTGCACCGAACGCTCAGGCCAACAAGGGAAGGGAAAAGTATAAAAAGGTGACGATTCCGACCTGATGATAAATTTGTGATTTCGATCGGGAAGGCAGGAAGATATTCATTAATAATCAAAGCATAAGATGAATATTAATGGCAATCAGAGCGGAATGGTGAATATCCATGCTTGAATTATCCATAGCGCTTCCGATTAAAGTGCAAAATGGTGGGCTCTTTATTTCCCGGGGCGTGGGCCGGCATCCGGCGCGCAAATTAACTTCGTGGGAGATTATCTTCGTTGAAAAAGGGACATTAACGATCCAGGAAGAAAACACGCTCTTTGAGGTGAAAGCGGGAGAGAGCTTACTGCTCTGGCCGGCGCGTCGACACGTGGGGACAGAAGATTTCCCGGCGGACCTGCGGTTCTACTGGCTGCATTTTGAGGTCGAAGGGCAATCGTCGCCTTTGCCACATGCTTTTCCGGTGGCCATTGAACAACATTGCTGCGTGCGCGATGCTCAATATGTGATTGCGCTATTCCGGCAATTCCTGAGTGAGCAGGAAAAATTACAGCGAAGCGTGGCGCTGGAAATGATTTTGCTGCTGATTTTACAGCAAGTGTCGATCTCCTCAGGTTATGAAGACAGAGCCGATGAAGCCGGCGCGGCCATGGCATGGAAGGCAAAACAGCTTATTCGCACGCAGTTTCATCTGCCGCTTTCCACATCGCAACTGGCAAAAGCCTTGCACTGCAATGCCGATTATCTGGGACGCGTATTTCGCCGGACCTTTCACTTAACCCTGACGGAAGCGATCCATCGCCAGCGCGTCAGGGCGGCTGAAAAACTGTTGCTGAACGACTCTGCGTCCCTGACCGAAGTGGCAACCCGCTGCGGTTTTAATGATGTCGGGTATTTCCGGCAGATATTTTCAAAGCATACCGGCTTAACGCCCGCCGTCTGGAAACGGCGGTACTGTAAGGAGCATATTAATTCCGGGTGATCACTGCCCGTAGTAGGCTTTTGCTCCATGCTTGCGCAGATAATGTTTATCGAGCAATTCCTGCTGCATCGTCGGTAGCTGTGGCGCAAGCTGGTGTGAAAACAGCCCCATAAAGGCGCACTCTTCCAGCACCACAGCGTTATGTACCGCATCGGCCGCATTTTTTCCCCAGGTGAACGGGCCGTGAGAATGCACCAGCACCGCCGGGATTTGCATCGGGTTTACGTCGCGCTCCTCAAAGGTTTTGATGATCACTTCACCGGTCTGGTATTCGTATTCACCCGCAATTTCAGCCGGGGTCATCAACCGCGTGCAGGGGATCGCACCATAAAAATAGTCAGCGTGCGTGGTACCCCATGCCGGTAAATCCTGCCCTGCCTGCGCCCAGACAGTGGCATGACGGGAATGGGTATGCACAATGCCGCCAATTTCAGGGTAACGGCGATACAGCGCCAGGTGGGTTGGCGTGTCGGAAGAGGGTTTTTTAACCCCCTCGACCACCTGGCCCGTGGCAATGTCCACCACCACCATATCCTCTGCGGACATCACGTCATACTCCACGCCGGAGGGTTTAATCACCATCAGGCCGCGTTCACGATCCACCGCACTGACGTTGCCCCAGGTGAAAGTCACCAGCTGGTGGGCGGGCAGCGCCAGGTTTGCCGCCAGGACCTCGGCTTTGAGTTGTTCTAACATGTCATCCCTCCTTCCTGCATCCGGGCTTCAATCCAGCGGCGTGCCTGGATGATTTCCAGTACCGGCTCTTTGGCTTTTTCGGTCCACATTTCAATCAAAAATGCACCGCGATAATTGAGCTGATTCAGCGTGTTAAATATGCCCACGAAATCGACGCACCCCTCACCGAACGGTACGTCACGAAACTGTCCGGGGCTTTGTTCAGTCACGGGCTGGGTATCTTTCAGGTGGATGGCGGCGATGCGATCGATGCCCAGCGTCAGCTCGGCGGCCACATCGTTACCCCACGCGCTCAGGTTGCCGACGTCCGGATAAACGCTGAACCATGGCGAAGCGAGCATTTCGTCCCACTTTTTCCATTTGCTGATGGAGTTCATAAACGCGGTATCCATGATCTCCACTGCCAGCATGACCTGTGCGGCGGCGGCCTGCTCCACGGCCCATGCCAGCCCTTCGGCAAAGCGTTGCCGGGTACCTTCGTCATGTTCTTCGTAATAGACGTCATACCCGGCAAGCTGGATGGTGCGAATACCGAGATCGCGCGCCAGACGGATGGCTTTGGTCATGATGGCGCGTGCGCGCTCGCGGACGGTCTCGTCCCGGCTACCAAACGGGAAACGGCGGTGGGCAGACAGACACATCGACGGGATCGCGACCCCGGTTTCCAGCATCGCCTCAACCAGAGAGGCGCGCTGCGCGGTGTTCCATTCAAGGCGGGACAAACGCTCATCGGTTTCATCGATCGACATCTCGACAAAATCAAATCCGCAGCTTTTTGCCAGCACCAGGCGCTCTGGCCAGGTGAGCGCTTTCGGCAGCGCTTTTTCGTAGATACCTAACGGATGCTGACGCATGGTGACTCCCCCCAGATGTCGCGGATGTGTGAATGGAATGCATGGGCCACCTGCGGTGGGTTGGCAGCGCCTGTCAGTGCCCGTCCGGCAATAAACGCTTTCACATTGATCTGCTTAAACAGCGGCAGGTCGGCGGGGGTAATGCCGCCGGTGATCGAGAGCTGCAGGCCGATATCCGAGAGGGCTTTCATGCTGGCGAGATCCGCCTCGCCCCACTGCTGGCCGCTGGCCTGTGCGTCGCGCCCACGGTGATAAATGGCCTGTGTGACCCCGATACGGTGCCATTCACGCGCATCATCCAGCGTCCAGTGACCAAACAGCTCCATCTGAATTTCCCCGCCGCAGCGCAGAGCCACCTCGTGACCCTTCTCGACGGTTGCCAGCGGCGCGGCGCAGATGATGGTCATCCAGTTCGCGCCTGCGCCAAACGCCTGTTCAGCCAGCGTTTCTCCGGCATCGGCCACTTTCCAGTCAGCCACGATCGTTTTTTTCGGACACTGCTGGCGCAGTGCGCGCACGGCATTAAGCCCTTCGGTGAGACACAAAATGGTGCCTGCTTCGATGATATCGACGTGATCCGCAAGCCGCTCGACGTCGCGCTGTGCGGCCTGAAGTGAGGTATGGTCGAGCGCCAGCTGCAGTAATGGTCGGCTCATAGGTCGTGCTCCTTAACATGGGCGTGATAGCCCTGTAGTGCTGAAATCAGTAACTGGTAGCGCTGATACTTGCGCTGGTAGGCCGCATGGGCATGCTTGTCGGGAGTGATGACGCGAATGTGATGTCTGACAGCCTGCTGCGCGGTGCGGAAATCGGGATAAACGCCGGTACCCACCAGCGCGGCCAGCGCCGCGCCGGAACAGCCGGTCTCTTCGACCTGCGGCAGTTCTATTGCCAGACCGCTGACGTCCGCGAGCATTTGCATCCACACATCTGAATGGGCAGGGCCGCCGGTTACGCGCAATGCCTGCACGTGCGTGAAACGCGCTAGCATGCGGTTAAGATGGGTCATGTGGCTGAAGACCACACCTTCATAGACCGCCTGCAACAGATGTGCGCGGGTATGCAGGGCCTGCATACCGTAAAACCCGCAGGTCATCTCCAGCCCGGCGTTGCTGCCATAGAGGAACGGCAGGAAGAGCAGATCGCTTCCGGCTTTCGGCAGGCTGGCCACGGCCTGGTTGATCGCATCGAATGACATGTCGCCCCACTGTGTGGTCAGCCATTCGAGGTTACCGGACGAGGTGGGGCTGGCTTCGTGAACGATGTAGTGCTGCGGATGAACGTAGCGCCCATACACATAGGGATACGGCTCGTTATGGCCTATACCGTTGGCGATCCCGCTGGTGACAGCCCAGGTGCCCATCACGGCGTTGAGCGTGCTGTCGTCATGTAACCCGGCGCAGATCGCGGTGGAAACCACATCAAACAGCCCCCCCACAACGGGTGTACCCGCTGCGAGACCGGTCAGGGCGGCGGCCTGAGCGGTGATTTCCCCGCAAATTTCTGCTGAACCGACGATCGGCGGCAGTGCGCCGTCAATTTCATCGATGCCGAGCCAGCGTGTGAGCTGCGGGTCGTACTGCCCGGTGTTCATGTTGTAGAGATTGGATTCAGAGATGTTGCTCTCTTCACACCCTTTAACGCCGGTGAGGCACCAGCGCAGGTAGTCGTGCGCCATCATCACACAGCCAATCTGCTGATAACGGTGCGGTTCATTCTCTTTCACCCAACGCAGGAGGGAGGCGGGATGCCCCGTCCATAGCGTCTGGCGCGTATGCGGATAAAGCTTTTCAGGAATACCGTCCTGCTGCCAGCGCTGTACAATCTCCAGCGCCCGGCGGTCAGAGGAGAGCATGGCGTTGCCGAGCGGCTGGTCATACTTGTCCAGTAAAAACAGTCCTTTACCCTGAGCTGATATCCCGACGCCTTTGATTTGTGCGCCGCCGATGTCGGCCTTCTTAAGCAGCAGGGCGACGGTGGTGTGGCACTGCTGCCAGAGTTGGTGCATATCCCGCTCAGCGTGGCCTGCGTGTGGGCTGAGTGTGGCAACCGCGCGGCGCTCAATACAGACTTCCTGGCCCTGGCGGGTGTACAGACCGGCTTTCAGATACGTTCCGCCACAATCGATACCCAGCCAGAAGGGCTCTTTTTCACTCATCGTTGACTCTCTTGTCTTACGCCCTCTCTTCAGGAGAGGGCGGGGGGATCAGGCTGCGTGCTTATGCGGGTTCACGCCGGGGTTGGGTTCCGCTCCGGCATCGCATTTCGCCGGTAGCATCAGGGCGAGCAGCGAGGCCAGCGCCAGCGAAACCGCGAGGCAGTACACCCCGGCATCTTTGCTGTAGAGGGTGATCAGCACGCCCACCGCGTAAGGGCCGCAGAACCCACCGAGGTTACCCAGGGCGTTAATCACGCCGCGAGCGCCACCGGCCATCTCTGCGCTGAACAGGCGCGCCGGAATCGTCCAGAACACACCCGCAGCGGACTGCAGGAAGAAGCCACAGCCCACCAGCGCGGCATAGGCCAGCCAGATGTTCTCTTTCAACGCCACGGAGAGGAACATGCAGAGCGCGAAGCCAATCAGCGGCAGGGAGACGAACAGCTTGCGCTTGCCGGTACGGTCAGACAGTGAGGAGAACAGGAACATGCCCGCAATGGCGCCGACATAAGGCAGGATGGCGAGCATTCCCACCTGGCCGATGCTGGTATGCGTCAGCTCTTTGAGAATGGTCGGCAGCCAGAGGGTGTAACCGTAAATCCCGGTCTGGTAGAAGAAGTTCAGGGCAATCAGCTGCCACATGGTTTTGTCGGACAGAACCGCACTCAGCGAGGCATTTTTTACCGCTTTTCCGGCAATAGCCTGCTGTTCTGCGGCCAGCGTTTGTATCAGATAATTTTTCTCGGCCTCGGAGATCCAGCGAGCCTCCTGCGGGCGGTCGTAGACGGTGAACACCCAGAGCACCAGCACCACAATGGACATCAGCCCTTCAATGATGAACAACCAGCGCCAGTCGAGTGCGGTGATAATCCAGCCCGACAGGGGCGCGGTGATGATCCCCGCAATGGGAACAAACATGATGACAATCGCATTGGCGCGGCCGCGTTCGGCGTCCGGGAACCAGTTACTGATCATCGTGAGCACCACAGGCAGCATCCCGCCTTCTGCCACACCGAGTAAGAAGCGCAGTGCCAGCAGTTGATACTGGTTGGTCACAACGCCGGTCAGGACCGAAATCACCGCCCAGGCAACCAGTGACCAGCCAATAAACTTCTTACCGCTGCCATGCACGGCAATCTTGCCGCCGGGCACCTGCAGGAACAGATAACCGATAAAGAAGATCCCACCCGCCAGGCCTGCCATGGTGGCAGAGATACCTAACTCTTCATCCATACCGCCTGGCATCGCAAATGCGATATTCACGCGGTCCATATATGAAATAATACAGGCGATAAGAATAGGCGGAATGATTCTTAACCAGCGCTGGCGCGGAATATCCGCTTGTAGAGCATGAGTAGAAATATTCATATTTAATATCTCAGTGAATGTAACCGGAATAAGATTTTTATTGTTATTGCGTTGCTTTTTTCATTTCACTAATGCCGTCGCGCAAAATAGCGATGCGATGGCTGACGTTAGCATTAGCATTTATTTCCAGTAATTTAATACCGGAGAATTTCAATGTTGCGGCGCTCGCCGCAGTAAAAAGTGCTTTTACCTGTTCGGTGGTCATTAAACTGTCGGCACAGAACGGGGAAAATGGCGCATGCAGATCCTGCCATTCGCCGTACGCTCCGCGAACGGAGGTCCCGGAGAACATCAGTGCGCCCAGCTTCCCGGCCTCAAGTGCGGCTTTAACATGTTCAGGCGGCAGCGCGGTATTGCGTCCTTCGATAGCCGACCGCGCCCAGTTGATGCATACGCTGATATCCGTTTCTTTCACCACCTCAAGCACCTGCGCTAAGGGCAAAAACCCCTTGCGTGGCGCGGGGCCGGTCATTGCATCGCAGTGTTCAAGCACCAGGTCGCATGACCAGTCCCATGAGGTGATTTCGCGTACAGAACGGGAAAACGCAGCGGTAGCTTGTTCAACAGACGGGTTTCCCGCCTGCGGCGCGGCTTGCATCTCCAGAGCGATAATTTTGCCTGGAAAGCGAGTATTGATGGCATCAATCTTTCGCAGCAGATGGCGGTAATAGTCAACGCAGGCTTTGCGCTGTTCTTCATCGGCAGAGGCCAGGCCAAACGCGCCATTTGTGCCGCGGCGGCGCATGGTTTCCATCACCGCGGTAACCACCATTTGCCAGTCTCCCGGCGTATGGCGGAACAGCCATTCGTCACCCAACGGATGGAGATCCTCAAGACACGGTTGCTCCAGCCCGCGAATATCTGGCGTGTCAGAAAGCGCTCGCCAGAAGTCCTGCTCTTCTTGTTCCCCTTGCTGGTGAAACGAGGGTGCGCAGGGGTACGCACCAATTATAAAACCGGTGTTAGTCATTTCGCATTCCCAATAGAGTTCAGAAAATTAATCTATTTCGCTGATTGCTACTTTCACCACAATTTTACGAATTGCCGATACCTTATTTTTAATACAGGCAGGACGGTGAACATCCTGCGGAAAAAATATGGCGTACGTGCCGGGCGTCATTTCTATAAATGATTCATTTTCGCTGCCGTGATAAAAAACAATATCCCGCTGTTCCAGCAGTGATTCGCTTATTTCGTTATTGCCGGTATCAATGGCGACACCGATTTTCTCTTCACCCCATGCCAGAAACTGAATGTCCAGATAGCGACGGTGCACTTCGGGACGGTTCTCATCCCACGTCCGGGTGGTGAGGTCGAGCACCTGAGCAAAGATGTTACGTCCGTCAATGTCCACCACGCCAGGTGCCAGCGCCGTGAAATCCGTGGTGCGCAGAAAATCGAGCGCTTTCTCTATCGCCCGCGGCAGGCGACACGGATTTGGCTGCGAAATATGTCCTAAAATCATGGCCCACTCCTTACAGAGACTGGATTTTCGCCCACACGCTGTCGTCAATGGTGATGCCGTTGCGGCGGTTCTCTTCGAGCAGACGTGTGAATTCATGACCCGGCAGTCGAACCGCGACGTTGTCATCAGCCCGCTCGGCGTTGATGATAAAGTCCATGATGCGCTGCAGTTTGGCATCGCGGGTGGGTCCGTCGATCAAACGATCGACCTCGATGGCGATAAAGATTTGTGACACGCCATATTCGTCGCTGTTGTCCTGGGTCACTTCCGCAACGGAGGATCCGTTGGAGAGCAGGGTTGCGATCATGTCGAGGACGATGGATAAGCCCGATCCTTTCCAGTAGCCCATCGGCAGAATGCGGCGGTTTTTCTCGATCACACCAGGTTCTCTGGTGAGATGCCCTTCATCGTCAAAGCCCCCATCCACCGGCAACGTGCGTCCGGCCAGGCGATTCACTTCCAGCATGCCGTAGGAGAACATTGACATCGACATATCGACCATTGTGATCGGCGTAGACGGAATCGCCACGATCAGAGGGTTAGTGCCGATGCAGCACGCTTTCGAGCCCCAGGCTGGCATGACGGCAATGGAGTTAGTCCAGCAGATCCCGATGTACCCCTTCTCTGCGGCCTGCCAGCCGTAGCTGCCACCGCGCATCCAGTGGTTGGCGTTTCGCAGTGCCACCAGGCCGATACCGTGGTCGGCGGCCAGTTCGGTGGCGCGATCCATCATCTTTTTCGCCGTCAGGTTGCCAATGGAACGTCGGGCATCCCACTGTTCGATGGCACCCAGCGAGGTCACCCGTGTTGGCTGGGCATCAGGAATGATGTCGCCGGCATCAAGCTGCTGAATGAAACGAGGGAAGCGGTTAACCCCGTGTGAATAGACGCCCGATTCCGTGGTGCGGGCAAACATCTCCGCGCAGGCGTCGGCGGTGTCCGCTTTTACGCCGCGATCGACCAGGACCCGCCTGAACGCCGCTTTTAACTCTTCAAAGGTCACTTTCATCCTTGTTCTCCTGTTTTTGTCGGGGCAAGTGCGAGTGCTTTTTTATCGCTAAATTTCACTATGCGAAATCTGATTTCAAATATAGCGATCAAATTTTGCCAGATCAACGACATTCATGATTTTCAAAATCGATTAAAATCAACTGGTTGTGTTTTTTCTGTTGAGATCGTGAACTGAACCACACTTTGCGCTACCATCAGGACGCGATAAAAAGGAGCCATTGGATGAGCACGAAAGAGAGCGAAATGACGCAAGAAAAAGAGAGGCCAGCAGGTAGCCAGAGCTTGTTTCGCGGCCTGATGCTGATTGAGATCCTCAGCAACTACCCGAACGGGTGTCCGTTGGCCCATTTATCGGAACTGGCAGGGCTGAATAAAAGCACCGTGCACCGCTTACTGCAGGGGTTACAGTCGTGCGGGTACGTTACCCCGGCGCCTGCGGCGGGCAGCTACCGCCTGACCACCAAATTTATCGCCGTCGGGCAAAAGGCGCTGTCGTCGCTGAATATCATTCACGTGGCGGCCCCGCACCTTGAGACGCTGAATATCGCCACCGGTGAGACGGTGAACTTCTCAAGCCGCGAGGACGATCACGCCATTCTGATTTATAAGCTGGAGCCCACAACCGGTATGCTGCGCACGCGCGCTTACATCGGTCAGCATATGCCGCTTTATTGTTCGGCGATGGGCAAAATCTACATGGCGTTTGGTCATCAGGACTATGTGGCGAGCTACTGGCAGAGCCATCAGGAGCAGATCCAGCCGCTCACCCGCAACACGATTACCGAACTGAGCGCGATGTATGACGAGCTGGCGGAAATCCGCGAGCACAGCATGGCGATGGATAAAGAAGAGAACGAGCTGGGCGTCTCCTGTCTTGCCGTACCGGTGTTTGATATTCATGGCCGCGTGCCGTACGCGATCTCCATTTCGCTCTCGACGTCCCGCATGAAGCAAATTGGTGAAAAAAACCTGCTGAAACCGCTGCGGGAAACGGCAGAGGCTATCTCAAAAGAGTTGGGTTTTAACGTGCGCGGAGCGTGACAGATGAACCGATTTATCCTGGCTGATACGGAAAAATGCATTGGCTGCCGTACCTGCGAAGTGGCCTGCGTGGTGTCGCATCAGGGAATGCTTTCTGCAGGCGCGTTTACGCCCCGCATTCGGGTGGTCAAAGGCGGTGCATTCACTACGGCTGTGGGCTGCCATCAGTGTGAAGATGCCCCTTGTGCCACTGTTTGTCCGACACAGGCGATTCGCCACACCGCGGGTGCCTGGCGGGTGGAGCCGGCGCGCTGTATTGGCTGTAAAAGTTGTGTGGTAGCGTGCCCGTTTGGGGCGATGCAGGTTCAGCGGGTGGGGAACCGCGTTCAGGCGGTGAAATGTGATTTGTGCGCAGATCGCGAGGCTGGACCCGCCTGTGTGGAGGCGTGCCCAACCCACGCGCTGCGCTGCGTTGACCCCGCCAGATTACGCACCGAACGGCTGCATAATCTGGCGTAACGCGTTACTGGCTATCTTCGCGCCAGGCGTACTCAATCTCTTCGGCGAGAATTTTCACGCCTGCTTCGATTTTCTCCGGATCGGGCACGTAGTTCATGCGCATGCACTGATGCGTATGCGGCCACGGCTTATCCAGACCCGGGAAGAAGTAATCACCCGGCACCATCAACACGCCGCGCTTTTTCAGGCGCTGGTAGAGAAGCTCGGTGGTGATCGGCAGATCCTTAAACCACAGCCACAGGAAAATTGCCCCTTCAGGTTTGTGGATCAGGCAGCGTTCTTCCGGTAAGTAGCGGCGAAGAATGGCGATCGTTTCCTGTACCCGCTGGTAATAGAACGGCTTAATAACCTCGTTCGACAGGCGCAGCAGGTCATTACGTTTGATCATTTCGCACATCATCGCCGGGCCGATTCCCCCCGGGGAAAGGCTGATAATGCCGTTCATGTTGGTAATGGCGGTGATGATTTTTTCATTGGCGATGATGATCCCGCAACGGCTGCCCGGCAGACCCAGCTTTGAAAGGCTCATACACAGGACGATGTTCGGGTTCCACAGCGGACGTGCTTCGCTGAAGATGATCCCCGGGAACGGTACGCCATAAGCGTTATCAATCACCAGCGGGATGTCGTGCTGATTCGCCAGCGCATCCAGCTTCATCAGTTCGTCGTCGGTGATGACGTTGCCCGTTGGGTTGGTTGGACGTGATACGCAGATCATGCCCGTCTCTTCACCAATATGCAGATGTTCAAAGTCGACGTGATATTTGAACTGGCCTTCTGGCAGCAGCTCAATATTCGGGCGCGCCGAGACGAACAGATCCTCTTCGAGGCCGGAATCGGCATAGCCGATGTACTCTGGCGCCAGCGGGAACAGCACTTTTTTGGTGGTGCCGTCGGCGCGACGGCCTGCGAACAGATTAAACAAGTAGAAAAATGCGCTCTGACTGCCGTTTGTCAGTGCAATATTCTGTGGTTCGATATCCCAACCCAGCTCTTTGCGCAGCATTTCAGCAAGCAGCGTCAGCAGTTCGGTTTTACCCTGCGGGCCGTCGTAGTTGCAAAGCGCATCGGTTGCTTTCCCGCTTTCCAGCATCTGAGCCAGCAGCGTCTGAAAATAGGTGTTCATCTCCGGGATTTGAGCCGGGTTTCCGCCGCCGAGCATGATGGCGCCTGGTGTGCGCAGCCCGTCGTTGAGGTCCTCCATCAGGCGAGTAATGCCTGAATGGCGGGTGAATTTGTCGCCGAAAAGTGAAAACGTCATAGCAGGTGATCTGTCGAGCTTATTTTGAAAGTGGGTAACCATAACGCTAGCACCGTGCTGGTGCAAATCGAGAGATGCGGTCGGGATTGTTGTTTTATGTGGTGGGAAGGTATTTAGGTAGTGGATTGTTCTGGTGAAATATCCCTCTCCCGGAGGGGGAGAGGGAACCGGTTGGCGTCATTATTGATTACCCGCCCACACCACCATGACCTTATCGCCATTGTGCTCGCGAACGAAGCCGTAGCCTTCTTTCAGCGACAGCGTGGTTTGTTTGCCTTCACCTATTGCGGGATGACGGGCGCGGAACTGGCCCAGAACCTGCCAGTGGGCGACGGTTAAGGCCTGCTTGCCCGTCACGTCCTGCCAGTTCATATCCGAGCGGGTGCCCTGTAATGGATCGGACCCTGTCGGTCCGAATGGCCGCTCGGATTCATCGCCGTAGTAAATTTGTACGCTGCCCGGGGCGAGCAGGAGCAGCTCTGCGGCACGCTGGCCGCCTTCACGGAAAAGGCGTGTGTCATGCGACGAGAGATAGCTCAGGACATTGAAGCTTTGCAGTTTTTCCGCCATCTGCTGCCAGGTCAGGTCGATGTCCGCCAGACAACCGACCGCTTTTGCTGCCTGCTCCTGATAATCAAAGTTGATCATCGCGTCAAACCCGTGGCGGTAATAATCGCTTTGCATCACGCCGTGGCCCCATGACTCGCCGGTCATCCAGAACGGGGTATTGTCGAGTTTTTTGTCGGGGTTCGCGCCTTTCCAGGCTGCCAGCGCCTGGCTTGCCTGATCTTTCAACTGCTGCCAGGCCTCGAGTTCCACGTGTTTTGCCGTATCCACACGGAAACCGTCAATGCCATAGTCACGTACCCACTGGCTGAGCCAGTGGGTCAGGTAATCACGCGGGGTGTAGCCCGAAATGGTCTTCGCGTGGGTATCAGGTTTATGTTGGTAGAAGTTGGGTAAACCGGAAGGGGTCGTCGACTCCGTTTTCAGATCCGGCAGGAACGCCAGCGACAGGGTTAAATCGTCGAAGCCGGGATTGTCATAATCGCCAATGTCGGTGCGGATCCACTTTTTACCCCACCATTTTTCCCAGGCGGCTTTGTCGCTGAAGTTGATGTAATCGTTGAAGCTGTGCCAGCTTTGGCCTGCTCCCGGCTTCCAGTCCGTCCAGTGCTCGCCCAGCGTTTTTTTCAGTTCATCACCCTGCAGATAAAGGGCCCCAAACTGGAACGTCTGCATGTCTGCGAGCGTCGCGTAACCCGTGTGGTTCATGACGATATCAAACAGGATGCGGATACCGCGTTTATGCGCTTCATCGACAAGGTGGCGTAAATCATCTTCGGTGCCCATGTTGGCATCAAGCGTGGTCCAGTCCTGGGTGTAGTAGCCATGATAGGCGTAGTGGGGGAAGTCACCTTTGGTGCCACCGCCAACCCAGCCGTGGATCTGCTCCAGCGGGGAGCTTATCCAGAGCGCATTCACGCCCAGCTGCTGTAAATAATCGAGCCGGGTTGTAAGCCCCTTGAGATCGCCACCGTGGAAGGTGCCGATCTCCTGCATGCCATCTTTGTGGCGTCCATAGCTGTTATCGTTAGAGGGATCGCCGTTGACAAAGCGGTCAGTCAGCACGAAATAGACGGTGGCGTTTTGCCAGCTAAACGGCGCAGGTTTGTCGGTTTCGGCGCGTTCAAGCAGCAGCAGGCCGTTGCTGTTGGCGGCGGGTTGCAGGGTGATTTTTCCATTCTGCACTGTTGCAGTCTGTTTGCTGTAGAAATCACGGACCACCGATCCTTCCGGGAAATCGTTGCCAACTTCAAGCGTCAGGGGTTTACCGTCCCACTTCGGACACTGGCGGGTAACGTTTGCAAGCGACGGTTCCGTTGCGCTCTGAATAGTCAGCATCAGTGTGGGCGTACCGGAGCGGGTATCGACACGCATCTGATACTCGCCGTCGCGGAACAGTCGCCACTGCGGCGGCGTGCCGTCACATTTTTTAAGCGACAGCATCTCATTGAGTTTTATTGCATCCGTTGGCTGCCAGCACGTGTTGTCAAAACTCAGCGTAAGAGGGCGAGTACCCTTCGCAAGCTTTGCCTGGCTGGTGAATATCCCGGTGCCTTCGGCGCTAAAGGCGTTGAAACCCGGTGATGACCAGTCAGCATGAGCCAGTGCGGGTAACATCAGAAAAGCTAATGCGGTGCGTTTCATTCCATTTTCCTGTCGCGGCATTTTTGACCAGTGTGCCATCAGGTGTTGGGTAAAAACTCATCCCCCGGGGCTTTCTGCAAGGATGACGCGTGAGGATGAGTGATCCCGCGCAAAATTAGGAAGTTATCTGCGAGTTCGCGCACAATTTTTCAGAATTGATGCTTATGTGAGCAGGTTTCAGGTGACATAGTTTCGGAATTGGACTATTTCTATACGTGCTCTTGCAGTCTATTTTTGTTAGGATTTGAGATTCCGCTCTCAAATTTGTGAAAAAAATAAGGTGTTGGAATGTTTATATCCGACCAGGAGACCTAATGATATCGACTCCCATTCGACGATATGGGGCCGCGATACTCATGTTACTCACCATGGCATTTTCGGGTGAGGTGCTTGCGAAGACGCACACGGATACAACGAGTAAGAAAGCCCACGTAATAAAGACGACAAGTAGTAAGGTTAGCAGTAAACAAGAGTATTCTCGCAATAGTGCAAAGAGTAGTTCACTTCCTGATTTGCGAAAATACCCTTCCGGAACACCAAGGAAAAAAGCGTTTCTCCGGACGGTAATGCCTTACATCACAAGTCAAAACGCCGCGATTACTGCGGATCGTAACTGGTTGATTGCCAAACAGTACGACAGCCGTTGGTCGCCATCAGAACGCGCGCGTCTGAAAGATATCACCAAACGCTACAAGGTGAGCTGGAACGGTAACACGCGCCGTGTGCCGTGGAACTCTCTCTTAGAGCGTGTCGACATTATCCCGGGGAGCATGGTTGCGACCATGGCTGCAGCCGAAAGTGGCTGGGGTACCTCGAAACTGGCGCGTAATAACAACAACCTGTTTGGTATGAAATGTATCAAGGGGCGTTGTAACAATGCACCAGGTAAGGTGAAAGGCTATTCTCAGTTTGAATCGGTGAAAGATTCTGTGAATGCCTACGTGGTGAATCTGAACACGCATCCGGCCTACTCATCGTTCCGTAAATCGCGCGCTCAGTTGCGTAAAGCGGATCAGGAAGTGACGGCCAGCACGATGATCCACAAGCTGAAAGGTTATTCGACCAAGGGACAGAGCTATAACAACTATCTGTTCGCGATGTACCAGGATAACCAGCGATTAATCGCCGCACATATGTAATTCAAAAAAACGCCTTCCATCGGAAGGCGTTTTCTTTTCTCTTTTTTCTACATCATCACTTCGCTGTGACGCTCCCGGTACTCTTTTGGCGTACTTTCATACTCCTTTCGGAACACCGAATAAAAATATTGCAGCGACGGGTAACCGCACATCTGTGAGATTTCGTTGATCGACAATGAGGTGGAGATCAGCAGGCTGCGTGCTTTCTCCAGTTTCTCGGCGTGGATGACGGCATGAATGGTTTCGCCCACTTCCTCTTTAAACCGCTTCTCCAGATTCGAACGGGAAATACCCACCGAGTCCAGCACCTGATCGACCTTAATCCCTTTGCAGGCGTTGTTGCGAATGTAGTGCATGGCCTGAATAACTGCCGGGTCGCTTAAGGAGCGGTAATCCGTTGAACGGCGTTCGACTACACGGACAGGGGGAACCAGTAAGCGCTGAAGCGGCAACGCTTCTTTATCCAGCAGACGATGCAGTAACTTTGCCGCCTGATAGCCCATCTGACGCGTACCCTGTGCAACGGACGAGAGCGCCACGCGAGAGAGGTAACGCGTCAGCTCCTCGTTATCGATGCCAATGACGCACAGTTTTTCCGGCACCGGAATGTGTAAATGTTCGCAGACCTGCAAAACGTGGCGGGCACGAGCATCCGTAACGGCAATGATGCCGGTTTGCGGCGGCAGGGTTTGCAGCCAGTCCGCCAGTCGGTTTTGCGCGTGCTGCCAGTTTTCCGGCGCGGTCTCCAGCCCCTGATAAACCACGCCGCGGTACTTCTCCTGCGCGACAAGCTGGCAGAAAGCATGTTCGCGCTCAACTGCCCAGCGCTTGCCGCTGGTTGACGGTAAACCATAAAACGCGAAGCGATGGACGCCTTTCTCTTTCAAATGCAGGAAGGCGGTCTCAACCAGCGCATGGTTATCGGTGGCGATATAGTGAACCGGCGGATAGTGCTCGGGCGCATGGTAAGACCCGCCGACGCCAACAATCGGAACGTCGACGTCAGTCAGCAATTGCTCAATGACGGGGTCGTCGTAGTCAGCGATGACCCCATCGCCCAGCCACTCTTTGATGTTTTCGAGACGGGTTCGGAAATCTTCTTCGATAAAAATATCCCACTCGGATTGCGACGCCTGCAAATATTCACCAACGCCCTCCACCACCTGACGGTCGTAGGCTTTGTTGGCATTGAATAACAACGTGATGCGGTGACGCTTTTCAAACATGGCTAACTTCCCAAATAAGTCACAATATTGTTATCAGGCTCGTCGCTTGGTTGCAGAGTCCATCCAGACTGCCAGCAAAAGAATGGCCCCCTTGACGATATACTGCCAAAACGTCGGGACGTCCATCATACTCATCCCGTTATCCAACGAAGCCATGATAAATGCCCCCATCACCGCGCCTGCCACGCTGCCGACACCGCCTGCGAGGCTGGTGCCGCCAATGACACAGGCGGCGATAGCGTCCAGCTCGGCGATGTTCCCGGCCGAGGGAGAACCCGCCCCCAGACGCGAGCTGAGGATCAACCCGGCGATAGCAACCATCAGGCCGTTAATGGCGAAGACGGCGAGTTTGGTGCGCTCGACGTTGATCCCTGAAAGGCGAGCAGCCTCAAGGTTGCCGCCGATGGCATAAATACGGCGACCAAACGCGGTGCGCGTGGCCATAAACATCCCGGCCAGCAGCAACAGTGCCAGCAGCAATACCGGCGTCGGGACACCGCGATAGTCGTTCAGAAGCCAGATTGCGCCCAGTACAATGACCGCAGTGAGTGCCTGACGACCGACTGTGGACGTTGACGCTGGCGATGCCAGACCCAACGCCTGACGGCGCATTCGTCCACGCCACTGCCAGGCCACAAACGCCAGCAACCCAATCACACCGAACGTAAAGCCGACGCTATCGGCGAGGTAGCTCTGACCAATTTGTGACATGGCTGCACTGGTAGGGGAGACGGTGGTGCCGTTGGTAATGCCAATTAAGATCCCGCGGAAGGCCAGCATCCCCGCCAGCGTGACAATGAACGACGGGACTTTACGGTAGGCAACCCACCAGCCGTTCCAGGCGCCCAGCAGCAGGCCCAGCACCAGCGTAACCGCAATGGTCAGCGGCAGTGGCCAGCCAAGCCAGACGTCAAAAATGGCCGCCACGCCACCAAGCAGACCCATCATCGACCCCACCGACAGGTCGATTTCCGCCGAGATAATCACGAATACCATGCCCACCGCGAGGATGCCGGTAATGGCAGTCTGACGCAGCAGGTTAGAGACGTTACGCGCGCTTAAGTACGAGCCATCGGTCATCCAGGTAAAGAACAACATGATGGCAATAATCGCCGCGATCATCACGAAAACCTGCAGGTTCAACGCTTTTAGACCGGCAAACGCGCCGGGCGTCGGAACAGCGACTTTAATATCAGACGGATTGCTTTTCGACATGACGTTCGCTCCTTAAAGCGGCTTCCATCACCTGCTCCTGCGTCAGGTTCTGGTTAATCAGATTGGCTTTCAGTTTTCCCTCGTGCATGACCAGCACGCGATCGCTCAGGCCGAGCACTTCGGGTAACTCAGACGAGATGACAATGACGGCAATCCCTTGCTGTACAAGCTGATTAATCAGTTTGTAGATTTCGTACTTGGCGCCGATATCGATCCCACGCGTCGGCTCGTCCAGGATCAATATGCGTGGATTGAGGAGCAGGCAGCGCGCCAGGATTGCCTTCTGCTGGTTGCCCCCGCTCAGACGTCCAATGGCCAGTTCCGGGGAGGATGTTTTAACCTTGAGTCTGGCGAGCGACTGGAGAATGCACTGCTGCTCAGCAGCATCATCGAGGCTGCTCAGCGCACCGGAGAACCTATTGAGAGCGGCAAGCGTGATGTTTTTACCCACCGCCATGACCGGGACGATGCCATCTTTCTTGCGATCTTCCGGTACCATGGCGATACCGTGGGCAATCGCCTGCTGGCAGTTCTCGATTTTTACCGGCTGTCCGTCGATAAAAATACGGCCTTCCCAGCGGCCCGGCCACACGCCAAACAGGCACTGGACGGCTTCAGTGCGCCCGGCCCCGACTAACCCCGCAATACCGAGGATTTCGCCGCTGTGAAGGGAAAACGAGACGTCATTAACGCGCTTGATGTGGCGGTTAACGGGATGCCACGCGGTGAGGTTTTCCACGCGTAACACTTCGTCACCCGTGGTGTGCGGTTCGTTTGGATAGAGCGCCGTGAGCTCGCGCCCCACCATCATGGTGATGATGTCATCTTCACTCATGCCGGCAGCTTCACGTGTGCCGATGTGCTGACCGTCGCGGATCACACAGATGGTGTCCGAAATGGCTTTTACCTCATTGAGCTTGTGCGAAATGTAGATGCAGGCAATGCCGTGGTTTTGCAGATCGCGAATGATATTGAGCAGGACGGCCGTTTCCTGCTCGGTGAGGGAGGCCGTTGGCTCATCGAGGATCAGCAGCCTTACCTGTTTGTTCAGCGCCTTGGCGATTTCAACCAGCTGTTGTTGCCCGAGGCCAAGATCACCGACGCGCGTATCCGGGGAAATCGCGAGACTTACCTGGGCCAGCAGTTTTTCACAGCGTAGCGTCATGGTGTCGTAATCCAGTACGCCATGACGTGAAATTTCGGCCCCCAGAAAAATGTTCTCCAGCACGGTGAGGTGCTTCACCAGCGCCAGCTCCTGGTGGATGATGGCGATGCCTTTGCGTTCGGTATCGCGAATGTGTGTCGCCTGAATCACTTCACCGGCAAAGACAATTTCGCCTTCGTAACTGCCGTGCGGGTAGATCCCACACAACACTTTCATCAACGTCGATTTGCCCGATCCGTTTTCGCCACACAGCGAGACCACTTCGCCGGGATTGAGCCGCAGACTGACGTTGTCGACCGCTTTCACCGCGCCAAAGCGCTTGGTGATGCTTTTCATTTCAAGTAAATAAGGCATAACTGCTCCACATGACCCGAGGGAAGAACAGTACAACTCGATGCGCCCCCGCAGAGCAGGGGCGCGCTGGATTACAGTTCACTCTTCTTGTGGAAACCGTCTTTAATGACGGTGGCGTCAATGTTGTCTTTATTGACTTCAATGGGGGTGAGCAGACGAGCCGGAACATCTTTAAGCCCGTTATTCAGCGTCGCGTCTGCCTTAGGTTGCTTACCATTTCCCAGCTCCACGGCAATTTCCGCCGCCGTATTCGCAAGCTGGGTAATCGGTTTGTAGACGGTCATGGTTTGTGTGCCTGCCATGATGCGTTTGACGCCCGCGAGGTCGGCATCCTGACCCGAAATAGCCACTTTTCCTGCCAGCCCCTGGGCGCTGAGTGCCTGGATTGCGCCCCCTGCGGTGGCATCGTTGGATGCGACGACAGCATCGATTTTGTTGTTGTTGGCGGTTAAGGCGTTTTCCATGATTTTCAGCGCGTTTTCTGGCAGCCAGCCATCCGCCCACTGATCGCCGACCACTTTAATCTTACCGCTGTCGATATACGGCTTCAGGACTTTCATTTGCCCTTCGCGGAACAGCTTGGCGTTGTTATCAACCGGCGAGCCGCCCATCAGGAAATAATTGCCCTGAGGTACTTTGTCGATCAGGCTTTTAGCCTGTAATTCACCCACTTTTTCATTGTCGAACGAAATATAATAATCGATATCCGCATTATTAATCATGCGGTCATAGGCTAAGACTTTTATGCCTTCTTGTTTGGCTTCTTTAACGACATTACTTAATACCTGGCCGTTATAAGGGATAATGACCAGCACATCGACGCCGCGGTTGATCATATTCTCAATTTGCGACATTTGCGTTTCTTCGTTGCCGTTCGCGGATTGCACAAACACATTCGCGCCAAGTGATTCCGCTTTTTTCACAAAAATATCGCGATCTTTCTGCCAGCGTTCAAGGCGCAGATCGTCAATCGCCATGCCAATTTTGACTTCCTTGGCATGTCCGGCAAAGCTAGCAAGGAGGAGCGTAGTGCAGAGAGTAAGGGACAGGTTCTTTATCTTCATAATTATAGGGCCTTTTTGTAGGGGTATGTGTTGCTGAGATAAAAGAAACATTCACTGCTGGGACGCAGCAAATTTTTAACGGGGAAATGCGGGCTGGCAATTACAGATTTTTATCTTCGCATTATGATATTTGGTTTATTTCTGAATTTATGACCGCGATCGAATTTTAAAATACGTAACGTCTTAATTACATTTGATTATGGAAGAGGGACCGGAAAATAGTTTGCCTGCACATTATTTTGCGAGCCAGCGCACAGTTGTGCATTCTCTCAATAGCAGTGTGAAATAACGTAATTGAGCAAGCCAAAATGTCTATTCACTATTACTCCTGTATCAACGACTCGCCGCATACCCTGATTATGGAGCTCAATATGCAAGCTTATTTCGACCAACTCGATCGTGTTCGTTACGAAGGCCCGAAAACAACCAATCCTTTAGCATTTCGTCACTACAACCCGGATGAGCTGGTGCTGGGTAAGCGCATGGAAGATCATTTGCGCTTTGCCGCCTGTTACTGGCATACCTTCTGCTGGAACGGAGCCGATATGTTCGGCGTGGGTTCCTTTGACCGTCCATGGCAGCAGCCGGGTGAGGCCATCGAGCTGGCGAAGCGTAAAGCCGATGTCGCCTTTGAATTCTTCCACAAGCTGAACGTGCCGTACTACTGCTTCCATGACGTGGATGTCTCGCCGGAAGGCGCCTCACTGAAAGAGTATCTGAACAATTTCGCGCAGATGGTGGATGTGCTGGCGGCTAAACAGCAGCAAAGCGGCGTGAAGCTGCTGTGGGGCACGGCCAACTGCTTTACCAACCCACGCTATGGCGCGGGTGCGGCAACCAATCCGGATCCGGAAGTGTTTAGCTGGGCGGCAACGCAGGTGGTTACCGCAATGAACGCCACGCATCAGCTGGGCGGCGAAAACTATGTGCTGTGGGGCGGTCGTGAAGGCTATGAAACCCTGCTCAACACCGACCTGCGTCAGGAGCGCGAGCAGATTGGCCGCTTTATGCAGATGGTGGTCGACCATAAACACAAAATCGGTTTCCGCGGTACGCTGCTGATCGAACCGAAGCCTCAGGAACCTACTAAGCACCAGTACGACTACGACGTTGCTACCGTGTACGGCTTCCTGAAACAGTTCGGCTTGGAAAAAGAGATCAAAGTTAACATTGAAGCCAACCATGCCACGCTGGCCGGCCACTCTTTCCATCACGAGATCGCGTCTGCTATCGCGCTGGGTATCTTCGGTTCTGTTGATGCTAACCGCGGCGATGCGCAACTGGGTTGGGATACCGACCAGTTCCCGAACAGCGTGGAAGAGAATGCGCTGGTGATGTATGAAATTATCAAAGCGGGTGGTTTCACCACCGGCGGGCTGAACTTCGATGCCAAAGTGCGCCGTCAGAGCACCGACAAATACGACCTGTTCTACGGCCATATTGGCGCAATGGATACCATGGCGCTGGCGCTCAAAGTCGCCGCCCGTATGATTGAAGACGGTGAACTGGATAAACGTGTCGCGAAGCGTTATAGCGGCTGGAACAGTGAGCTGGGTCAGCAAATTTTGAAAGGCCAGTTATCGCTTGCGGACGTCGCGAAGTACGCTGAACAACATCAACTGGCACCGCAGCATCAGAGCGGGCATCAGGAGCTGCTGGAAAACCTGGTTAATCACTACCTGTTCGATAAATAACAGCGAGTAGATAATAACGTAAGCCCGGTAAGCGTCGCGCCACCGGGCATTTCTGTTAAAGGAGTCACCGAATGTATATCGGGATTGATCTTGGCACATCGGGTGTGAAAGCCATCCTGTTAAGCGAGCAGGGCGACGTGTTAGCAACGCAGACAGAAAAGCTGCAGGTCTCACGTCCGCATCCGCTATGGTCGGAACAGGATCCGGAGCAGTGGTGGCTGGCAACGGATCGTGCAATCAAAGCGCTAGGTGAACAGCACAGTCTGCGTGACGTCAAAGCCCTCGGCATTGCCGGGCAAATGCACGGCGCGACGTTACTGGACAGTCAGCATCACGTTCTGCGACCGGCCATTCTCTGGAACGATGGTCGCTGTGCAGAAGAGTGCGCACTCCTTGAAGAGCGAGTACCCACCTCCCGCAGTATTACCGGCAACCTGATGATGCCCGGTTTTACCGCACCAAAGTTACTGTGGGTACACCGCCATGAGCCGGAAATTTTCCGTCAGGTGGCGAAAGTTTTACTGCCAAAAGATTATCTGCGTTTTCGCATGACGGGTGATTTCGCCAGCGACATGTCCGACGCTGCCGGCACGATGTGG
Organism: Enterobacter sp. V89_11; assembly: GCF_029967775.1. Lineage (NCBI taxonomy): Bacteria > Pseudomonadati > Pseudomonadota > Gammaproteobacteria > Enterobacterales > Enterobacteriaceae > Enterobacter > Enterobacter sp. V89_11. The sequence goes on from NZ_JASCAN010000006.1 coordinate 212,571, forward strand.
CTCGACGTGGCCAAACGTGACTGGAGCGAGGCCATGCTCGATGCCTGCCACCTGACTCGCGAACATATGCCAGCGCTCTATGAGGGCAGTGAGATAACGGGTACCTTACAGCCTGCCGTCGCAGAACGCTGGAATATGCCTGCTGTCCCGGTGGTGGCCGGTGGCGGTGACAACGCGGCGGGTGCCGTGGGGGTCGGGATGGTGGAAGCTGGGCAGGCGATGCTTTCGCTGGGAACGTCTGGCGTCTATTTTGCGGTCAGCGATGGTTATCGCAGTAATCCTGAAAGTGCCGTTCACAGCTTCTGCCATGCGCTGCCGGGAAAATGGCATCTGATGTCGGTTATGTTGAGCGCCGCCTCTTGCCTTGACTGGGCCGCGAAACTGATCGGGATGGCTGATGTTCCGGCACTGATTGCTGCTGCACAGCAGGCGGATGAAAGTGCGGGTACCGTCTGGTTTTTACCCTATCTTTCCGGCGAGCGCACGCCGCATAACAACCCGGAAGCGAAAGGGGTATTCTTTGGGTTAACCCATCAGCATGGTCCGGCGGAACTGGCTCGTGCCGTTCTGGAAGGCGTGGGATATGCCCTGGCGGACGGAATGGACGTGGTACATGACTGCGGTGTGACGCCGGCGAGTATCACCCTGATTGGCGGCGGTGCGCGTAGCAGCTACTGGCGCCAGATGCTGTCTGATATCAGCGGACTGCAGCTCGATTTTCGTACCGGTGGTGATGTGGGGCCTGCGCTCGGTGCAGCGCGACTGGCACAGATTGCCATGAACCCGGAAACGCCGCTTTCTCAGCTGTTACCGCAGCTTCAACTGGAACAGGCGCATCTGCCTGATGCGGCACGTCATGCGCGTTATGCGCAAAGACGCGAGGTATTTCGCAAAATCTACCAACAGCTGCTGCCGCTGATGTCGTAAATACGGTTGTCTGTCAGAGGCATGAGGTTGTCCTTTTTTGGTCTGTGCGGGCCTTTATTTCCTTGCCAGTATGGTGTCATACCCACTGGCGAGGAGATTCAACATGTCACGTACTGCATTAATCAACATCGATACTCAGCAGTCATTTCATCACCGCGATTACTGGCAGGAGAACGAGATTCCTGCCTTTCAGCAGGCGATGCTGGGGCTGATTGAGGGCTGCCAGGCGCGTGGCATTCCTGTCGTTGATATTTTCCATGTAGATGAAGACGGTCCGTTCACACTGCAAAGCGGCTATGTCAAACCGATGGCCTTTTTACGTCATCAGCCGGACGTGGTCTTCCAGAAACACGTCCATAATGCGTTCACGGATACCGGGCTTGACCGCTGGCTGCGTGAGCGAGACATTAATCAGCTCATCGTGTGCGGTATTCGCACGGAGCAATGCTGTGAAACCACTGCGCGGGTGGCATCCGATCTGGGCTATGCTGTGACCTTCGTTAGCGAGGCAACGCTCACGTTTCCAATGACGCACAAGGGGATAACCCTGAGCGCAGAGGAACTGCGCCATCGTACCGAGACGGTACTGGCCGGGCGGTTTGCCGACATTAAAACGGTTGCGGAGACGCTGGAGTCACTGTAATGAGCATCGACGTCTGGTTTGTGATGTTGCCCGGGGTGCTGTCATTAGACATGACGGGCCCGGCAGAGACCTTTGTGCTGGCAGGGGACGCGTTTCGCCTGCATTACATTGGTCCGCAGGCAGAGGTTCCGACGTCGATTGGTCTGATGATGGGCGGTATTCAGCCGCTGCCGGAAAGCCTGCCTGAGGGCAGTTTGCTGGTGCTGCCGGGGGTAAGCGACTCCCGCTTTCAGTTTTCAACGCCGCAGGCGCAGCTGATCCAGCACTGGTTAATGCGCCTGCAGCCGCACATTCATCGTCAGGATATCACCGTCATGTGCGTCTGTTCAGGGGCGTTGCTGGCGGCAAAATCGGGCTTGCTGAACCACCGGCAGTGCACAACGCATCATGACGTTATAAGCCGTTTGCGTACGGCGGATCCGACGGCAATCATCAAAGAAAACCGGATCTTCGTGCAGGATGAGAATATCTGGACCAGCGCCGGCATCACCTCGGGCATCGACCTGGCGCTGCATATGATTAACCGTCTGTGTGGCGCAGAAAAAGCGCTGGCCGTGGCGCGCGAAATGGTGGTCTGGTTTCGTCGCTCCGGGGACGATCCCCAGCTGTCGCCATGGTTACGCTACCGCAATCATCTTCACCCGGCCATTCATCGTGCGCAGGATGCGCTTACCACCGAGCCGCACAAAGCCTGGGCTTTACCCGATATTGCCGCTCTGGCGCATGTCAGCCCGCGCCATTTAACGCGGCTTTTTCAGACGCATTTAGGGATAAGCGTTCGCGACTATCTGGAGCAGTTGCGTCTGGCGGTGGCTGAACAGTGGCTGTTGCAAGGGCGTGGCGTGGAACAGGCCTCACTGGCCGCGGGATTTTCCTCCCCGCGCCAGTATCATCGTGCCCGACAGCGCAGCGTTAACTGACGAAGCGGCGGGTGTCGACCTTCTGCAGCAGCATTGACAGCAGCAGGCTCGCCATCAGCGTGACGGTGAAAATCCAGAGGATATCCAGCACCGGCCAGCTTTTGAACTCGACCCCTCTCGTTCTCAGGGCGTGGATCACCAGCGCGTGAAAACCGTATATACCGAGCGAGTGCCGGGAGATAACGCTCAGCACCGGAAGAGGGCGTGCGTTCAGGGTGTTTTTGGCGAGCGTAAGCAGGGATACGGCACAGATGAAGACCATCGGGCCGCAATACAGGTACCAGGTATCGGCAAAATTGCCGCGCCATTGCAGTTCATGCAGCGTTCCACGCGAAATCACGATCACGCCGATGATAAACAGCGCTGCACATAGCCCGTTCATGCCGCGTTTTTGGGTGTCCATCATCCCGATAGCTCGCCCCAGCATGCCGTAGAGTACGTAGTAAAAGGTATCGCCGTTGATATAGAGATTGACCGGTAACCATTCAAAACCATCAATTTTCTGCGAGACCGTATTCGGGTTAGCTATGATGCCAATGACCACCATCAGCGCCAGCAGCATTTTCCCGCTCACGGTTTTCACCTGAATCAGTGGGGAAACCAGATAGATAACGATAATGGCGAAGAAAAACCACAGATGGTAGAAGACGGGTTTTTGCAGAAGGTATTTGAGAGATAGCCCGGCGTTAATCGAGGTGAACAGGGTGATATAGAGCAAGGCCACGGCGCTGTAGAAGCCCAGGCAGGCGGCGATGCGGATAAAATGACGCGGTTGCGCGCTACGCTCGCCAAAAAAGAGAAAGCCGGAAATCATAAAGAACAACGGCACACTGACCCGCGACGCGGAGTTAAGAATATTGGCTATATCCCAGTTAACAGGGCTGATACTGTGCGCATTGGTGACATACCAGGTCGTCGTGTGGATCATGACCACCATCAGACACGCTATTCCTCGCAGATTATCAATCCAGCTAATTTTTGACGACATCAGTTCCTCATCATCCCTTGTAAATTCAGTGTGACTGCGATTGTATTGAAGCCTCTCTCTGGAAAATTCTGAGTTTTATTGAGCAGCCTTGTTTGAAAGCCGCGAGGTTCGCAGAATGCCAGGGCATAATCTATAAAAGCTTTGCTACTAAAAATAACAGCCACTGAACAGGGCGGTAATAAAAATGATGATGAAGCGTGCGGCGTCACTCTTTCTGCTGTTTATCCTGGCAGGATGCAGTACGCCACCCTCTGCACCCGTGCAAAAAGCACAGCAGGGAAAAATCAGCCCGGAACGCTCCCTGAATATGGAGCAGTTCTGTAAGGATCAGGCTGCGCGCCGCTATAACTCGGATGCGCAGAACATTGATGTCACCGGATTTGAGCGATTCCAGGGGAGTTATGAGCTGAAAGGCCATACGTCCCGTAAAGAGGGCTTTGTCTGTTCGTTTGACGCAGACGGTCAGTTTTTACATCTCTCCATGCGCTAAGCCGCTCGCATAATCAACAGCCAGACGCCGGCAGCTGCCTGGCGTGGTGGCTTATTTCCCCAATTTTCCCTAAACAAACCCGTTTCGTACTGTATATCTTGCAGGCAGCGGGTATACTGGTCCCTTCCATTTAAAACCACACGTATCCAGCACGACATACTATGCAAAAGTTTGATACCAAGACCTTCCAGGGCCTGATCCTGACCTTACAGGATTACTGGGCTCGTCAGGGCTGTACCATTGTTCAACCTTTGGACATGGAAGTAGGCGCAGGCACTTCACACCCAATGACCAGCTTACGCGCGTTGGGGCCGGAGCCAATGGCGACTGCTTATGTGCAACCTTCACGTCGTCCGACCGATGGCCGTTACGGCGAAAACCCGAACCGTCTGCAGCATTACTATCAGTTCCAGGTGGTGATTAAGCCATCGCCAGACAACATTCAGGAACTGTACCTCGGGTCACTGAAAGAGCTGGGTATGGATCCAACCATTCACGACATCCGCTTCGTGGAAGATAACTGGGAGAACCCAACGCTGGGTGCCTGGGGTCTGGGTTGGGAAGTGTGGCTGAACGGTATGGAAGTGACGCAGTTCACTTACTTCCAGCAGGTTGGCGGTCTGGAATGTAAACCGATTACCGGCGAAATCACCTACGGTTTGGAACGTCTGGCCATGTATATTCAGGGCGTAGACAGCGTTTACGACCTGGTCTGGAGCGACGGCCCGCTGGGTAAAACCACCTACGGCGACGTGTTCCATCAGAACGAAGTGGAGCAATCCACTTATAACTTCGAATACGCGGATGTGGACTTCCTGTTCACCTGCTTCGAGCAGTACGAGAAAGAAGCGCAGCAGTTGTTGGCGCTGGAGTCTCCGCTGCCGCTGCCTGCTTACGAGCGTATTCTGAAGGCCGCCCACAGCTTCAACCTGCTGGACGCCCGCAAAGCCATCTCCGTGACTGAACGTCAGCGCTACATTCTGCGTATTCGTACCCTGACCAAAGCCGTTGCAGAAGCGTACTATGCGTCCCGTGAAGCCCTTGGCTTCCCGATGTGCAACCGAAACAAATAAGAGGCGGCCATGTCTGAGAAAACTTTCCTGGTGGAAATTGGCACCGAAGAGCTGCCACCAAAAGCCCTGCGCAGCCTGGCTGAATCTTTTGCTGCGAACGTGACTGCTGAGCTGGATAACGCTGGCCTGGCACACGGTAAAATTGAATGGTTTGCTGCTCCGCGTCGTCTGGCGCTGAAAGTGGCGAACCTGGCGGCGTCTCAGCCGGATCGTGAAGTTGAAAAACGTGGCCCGGCGATTGCTCAGGCGTTTGATGCTGAAGGCAAGCCAAGCAAAGCGGCTGAAGGCTGGGCGCGTGGTTGTGGTATCACCGTCGATCAGGCTGAGCGTCTGACCACCGATAAAGGCGAGTGGCTGCTGTACCGTGCACATGTGAAAGGTGAAAGTGCGCAAGCGCTGCTGCCTGACATGATCGCCACGTCGCTGGCCAGGCTGCCGATTCCAAAACTGATGCGCTGGGGCGCAAGCGACGTGCACTTCGTGCGTCCTGTGCACACCGTGACGCTGCTGCTGGGCGATACTGTTATTCCGGCTACCATCCTGGGTGTGGCGTCCGATCGCGTGATCCGTGGGCACCGCTTCATGGGCGAGCCTGAGTTCACCATCGACAATGCTGACCAGTATCCGCAGATCCTGCTGGAGCGCGGTAAAGTTATTGCTGACTACGAACAGCGTAAAGCCAAAATCAAGGCGGATGCGGAAGACGCGGCGCGTAAGATTGGCGGTAAAGCGGATCTGAGCGACAGCCTGCTGGAAGAAGTGACCTCTCTGGTTGAATGGCCAGTGGTACTGACCGCAAAGTTCGAAGAGAAATTCCTGGCCGTGCCGGCTGAAGCGCTGGTGTACACCATGAAGGGTGACCAGAAGTACTTCCCGGTTTACGCCAACGACGGCAAGCTGCTGCCAAACTTCATCTTCGTGGCGAACATTGAATCAAAAGATCCGATCCAGATTATCTCCGGTAACGAGAAAGTGGTGCGTCCACGTCTGGCGGATGCCGAGTTCTTCTTCAACACCGACCGTAAAAAGCGTCTGGAAGATCACCTGCCACGTCTGCAGACCGTGCTGTTCCAGCAACAGCTGGGTACGCTGCGCGACAAGACTGACCGTATTGCGGAGCTGTCTGGCTGGATCGCACGTGAAATCGGTGCGGATGTGAACCACGCAACGCGCGCGGGTTTACTGTCCAAGTGTGACCTGATGACCAATATGGTGTTCGAATTTACCGACACCCAGGGTGTGATGGGGATGCACTACGCGCGTCACGACGGTGAAGCGGAAGATGTGGCCGTGGCCCTGAACGAGCAGTATCAGCCGCGTTTCGCGGGTGACGCGCTGCCGTCTAATCCGGTGGCCTGTGCGGTCGCGATTGCCGATAAGATGGACACCCTTGCAGGTATCTTTGGCATCGGCCAGCATCCAAAAGGCGACAAAGACCCGTTTGCGCTGCGTCGTGCTGCCCTGGGCGTGCTGCGTATCATCGTTGAAAAGAACCTGAACCTGGATCTGCAGACCCTGACTGAAGAAGCGGTACGTCTGTACGGTGATAAGCTGACCAACGCCAACGTGGTCGATGATGTGATCGACTTTATGCTTGGTCGCTTCCGTGCGTGGTATCAGGACGAAGGTTACACCGTCGATACCATTCAGGCGGTACTGGCACGTCGTCCAACCCGTCCGGCAGATTTCGATGCGCGTATGAAGGCGGTTTCCCACTTCCGTACGCTGGAAGCGGCATCTGCACTGGCCGCGGCTAACAAGCGTGTCTCTAACATTCTGGCGAAATCCGACGAAACGCTGAACGAGCGTGTGAACGCTGCGACGCTGAAAGAGCCAGAAGAGATCGCCCTGGCGATGCAGGTTGTGGTACTGCGTGACAAGCTGGAGCCGTATTTCGCCGAAGGCCGCTACCAGGAAGCCCTGGTGGAGCTGGCGGAACTGCGTGATGTCATCGATGCCTTCTTCGAGAAAGTGATGGTGAACGTGGAAGATAAAGAGCTGCGTATCAACCGTCTCTCTATGCTCGAAAAACTGCGTGAGCTGTTCCTGCGCGTGGCGGATATTTCGCTGCTGCAGTAACGTGCATGTGCCCGGTGACGGGCCAGCAGATGAGAAAAAACCCGCTTCGGCGGGTTTTTTTATGTCTCGTTTTTTGTGAGCCAGGTAAGCGCAGTGCAATCGCCTAAAAATTCACCTTGAAATGGTCAGCAAATTACCGTTATCCTGTTTCTCGTTATATTTCTCCCTCTGGAGCGCATCCCGAAAATGAACAAACACGACTGATGAATTTCGATCCTTGCTAAACGCGACCGCGTCGGCAGGGGATGTTTTGATTTCATTCAGGAGTGCTTATGGCTCATTTTGCGCAATCCCCTTCTTTTATTTTGCATCAGGTGACCTGTCAGTTTGCGACGGGCGATACCCTTTTTGGTCCGCTGAATCTTTCTCTGGCGCCGTCACTGTGCGCGCTGGTTGGCCGCAACGGCAGCGGTAAAACACGTCTGCTACGTTTGCTGGCGGGGTGTGATGAACCTGCCAGCGGTCATATCGAACGTTTTGCAACGCACGCTTATGTGGCCCAACAGCCCGATATCTCCCCGCGAACCACGCTTGCTGAGCTGCTGGGGTATGAGGCGATTTTTGCGGCGCGTAAGCGCATCGACAGCGGTGACTACCAGCCCGATGATTTGGCGCTACTCGACGGACACTGGGATGTAGCAGAACGCCTGAGCGAGGCGTTTTTCCACGCAAAGCTTCCACCATTTGACCCGGATAAATCAGCCATGGAACTCAGCGGCGGCGAGCGCATTCGCGCGTTGCTCTGTGGCGCGTTTACGGCTGATGCGGATTATCTGCTGCTGGACGAACCCACCAACCATCTCGACCGGCAGGGACGTGAGTGGTTCTACGACCAGCTCGCCCGTTATCAGGGGGGCGTGCTGGTGGCCTCCCACGACCGTGAACTGCTGGCGAAGGTACCGCGTATTCTTGAACTGAGCGCCTCGGGTCTTCGCCACTACGGTGGCAGTTACGACGACTATACGCATCAGCGGGACGCCGAACAGCAGGCAGCCCGTGCGGCACTGGAACATGCGGCAACAGAACGCAAACGCACCCGCGCACGGATGCAAAAAGAGCATGACGAAAGCCAGCGGCGTTCGGCGAAGACGTTACGTACGGTCGATAACCTTAATATCGCCTCGTTCGAGCGGGTCAGATACAAAATGGCCGCCAAAGAGCGCATTGGCACCTGGAAAAAACAGCATGGCGATCAACATGAAGCGCTGAATGCCGCGGTGAACAAGGCCCGGGAGCGAGTTGAAGAGGAGAATCCGGTGATGTTCACGTTGCCTGGAAGCCAGATTGCTGAGGGGAAACAGGTGCTGGTGATGGAGGGGCTGGTGCTGCCACACGTCACTCTCCCGCCGACCAACTGGCGAATGGACGGACCGATGCGCGTGGCGCTAAAAGGACCAAACGGCTGCGGTAAATCGACGCTTTTAAAAGCCATTCTCGGCGAAGTGGCTCCGCTCTCAGGAACGTGTAAGGTATCGGTAAACTGCGCTTATCTCGATCAACATCTGTCGCAGCTCGATCTTTCGCAGTCGGTGATGGCGCATCTCAATCTGAGTCATACACCTCTGGAAGAGGGTGTGCTGCGAACCCGTTTAGCGCAGCTTCAGCTGGGCGCTGACAAAGTGGCGCTTCCGCTGGCTGAGCTGAGCGGCGGGGAACGTCTCAAGGCTGCTCTGGCCTGTGTCTTGTGGCGTGAAGACGCTACGCAGCTTTTACTGCTGGATGAACCGACCAACCATCTGGATCTGGCCTCGGTCGAGGCGATTGAAGCCGCACTGGCCGGTTTCCCCGGGGCATTGCTGGTGGTTTCTCACGATGAGGCTTTTTTGCGGGGGTTAGCATTGACGCATGAACTGGTCTGGGAAGAAGCGGGTTGGCGGTGTGCCCCCCTTTAAACACAAGCCCCCGCAAAGGCGGGGGCGGTAACTCACTTTACTGCATCATGCTATATGCTTGCTGAGTGCAGGGTTGGCCTGAATCAGGCGCATCAGCTTTAGCTCGGTTGGGGTGGGTTTTTCGCGTTTTGACTCCCACTCCTGCACCATAGCCACGCTGACACCCATCGCTCTGGCGAATTCTTCAGTTTTTAATCCAGTCCCTTTGCGCAATTGCTCATATTCTTTAAAGGGATTGGATCTTTGTTGCAGGGTTAACGTCTGCGGTACATCTTTAAAAATAATCTGTTCCAGGCTGCTCAGCAGCTCAAGCTCAGGATCTTTATATTCCATTGAGGACTCCTCTTAAATCACATACCGGGATCAAGAACATCAGAGAGCCTGTTAAGAATAGTCCCTAATACAAACGACGGATCGTCACGGATGTGATTAATCGTGCGGTAACGATCGCTTTATGCGTTTCAGCCGTTGCCAGGGTGAGACTAATTACCTGATTACGCTTATGTCGGCTTCGCCAGGTATTTTTTTGTAAATAGTAAGAAATAAAACGGCAATAGCCGTTTTGCATGAAAAGAGTATCTTGCAGGGCTGACCTGGACTATCCTTGTCAGCGTCGGGCACGCATGTGCCGGTGTGCGCTTTTTTGGGTGAAAGGAGTAATGAAATGGCGACAGGAAAGTCCTGCTCTCGCTGGTTTGCGCCTATTGCGGCGTTGTTGATGGTTGTTAGCCTGAGTGGGTGTTTTGATAAAGAAGGCGATCAGCGCAAAGCGTTTATCGATTTTCTACAGAATACGGTGATGCGCAGCGGTGAACGGTTGCCGACGCTGACTGCGGATCAGAAAAAACAGTTTGGCCCCTTCGTGTCTGATTACGCCATTCTTTATGGTTATTCACAGCAGGTGAGCCAGGCGATGGATTCCGGTATCCGTCCGGTTGTGGATAGCGTGAACGCTATTCGCGTCCCGCAGGATTACATGACGCAACGTGAACCGCTGCGCCAGTCCAACGGTGCGCTCGGCGTGCTGAGCCAACAGCTGCAGAATGCGAAAATGCAGGCGGACGCGTCACGTTCCGCGCTGAAGCAGGGCGACGATCTCAAACCGGTCTTCGACAAAGTGTATGAGAAAGTGGTGTCGAAACCTTCTGAAGCGATGCAACCGCTGATCCCGGCCGCGCAAATTTTCACGCAGCAGCTGGTTCAGGTGGGGGACTTCATCTCCCAGCAGGGCACTCAGGTGAGCTTTGTGGCCAACGGTATTCAGTTCCCGACCTCGCAGCAGGCAAGCCAGTATAATGCGCTGATTGGGCCACTGGCCTCCCAGCACCAGGCCTTTAGTCAGGCGTGGAGTGCAGCGGTCGCTGCCACAGAATAAATCGGAAAACCCCGCCTCAGGCGGGGTTTTTTATTCCGGGCGAAAATAACGCTTGTTATTCTTCTACCACATCGGTATAACTATACAGGTCGGTTTGTTACACAGACCTAAAGCAGTTTAGTAAAGCAGTCCAGATTGTTATCCATAGATACCCTTCGTAGTGACCCTTCCTTCATCGCTTAAAAATCTGTAACACAATCCATCAAGCCGGAAGGCACAATATATTTGTTAATTAAGGTAATTCTATGTCTGCTAAAATGACTGGTCTGGTAAAATGGTTCAACGCTGATAAAGGTTTCGGCTTCATCACTCCTGACGATGGCTCTAAAGACGTGTTCGTACACTTCTCTGCTATCCAGAACGAAGGCTACAAATCTCTGGATGAAGGTCAGAAAGTTTCCTTCACCATCGAAAGCGGCGCTAAAGGCCCAGCAGCTGGTAACGTTGTAAGCCTGTAAGCTTCCAACCCAGTAGCACAAATTTTAAAAACCCGCCTTCTGGCGGGTTTTTTCATTTCTATCGCTGAACCTGCGGGTTAACGCAGTTGATTTCCACCTTTCCGCTAAGGGCAGCGATCAGGTTGTCTACCGCGGTTGCAGCCATGTTATAGCGTGTTTCATGGGTTGCTGAGCCGATGTGGGGCAGGGCCACCACGTTGGGCAATGAAAGCAACGGTGAGTCCACCGGCAGCGGTTCCTGTTCAAACACGTCAAGACCGGCAGCGTGGATCTCACCCTGTTGCAGAGCCTCAATTAACGCCTTCTCATCCACCACCGGGCCACGACCCGCGTTGATGAAAATGGCCGTTTTCTTCATTTTTTCAAACGCCTCTTTACCGATAAGATGACGGGTTTCGTCCGTCAGCGGCAGGATCAAACAGACAAAATCGGCTTCCTGCAGCAGCGTATCCAGCTCGCAGTAGCGGGCGTTAAAACGTTCTTCGGCTTCACTGTGATGACGACGCGCGTTATACAGAATCGGCATGTTAAAACCAAAATGTGCGCGCTGCGCCAGGGCCAGGCCAATACGGCCCATGCCAACGATGCCCAGCGTTTTGCCATGAACATCCACCCCAAACCAGTCCGGACCAATGCTTTTTGTCCATTCGCCAGCTTTAACGCGATCGGCCACTTCGACCACACGACGCGCCGTGCTGAGGACCAGCGCCATCAGCGTGTCGGCCACGGTCTCCGTCAGCGCATGTGGCGTATGCATCAACAGGATCTTGCGGGCGTTAAGGGCATCCACGTCGAAGTTGTCATAGCCCACGGAAACGGTAGAGGTAGCACGAAGCTTCGGCATTTTCTCCAGCAGGGCGACATCCACTTTTTCGCTTGAACCCAGCAAACCTTCGGCGCTGGCGAACGCATCGGCGTGCTGTGCCACGGTTTCCGGGCTGAGGTTCTTCACCTGGGTAACGGTGAAGTGTTCCTCAAGGCGTTTCTGCAGATCTTCCGGCAGTGCTTTATACAAAATGACGGACGGTTTCATGCTAATCTCCGTTGATTTTTAAGGATTCAGGCGTGGCGTGCGCCGACAGGTAATTGTTGATTATTAGCAGGCTTAACAATCAGAGTAAGCCACACGGAGGCGAAAAGCGCTACCCCCATAAATATGTACGATGCGGACGGGCTGCCGGTTGCTCCGTTCAGGTAACCCACAAACCAGGAGCCGCAGAACGAGCCCAGCGCTCCCATACTGTTAATCAGTGCCATCGCGCCGCCTGCCACGTTACGCGGCAGCATCTCCGGGATGATCGCAAAGAACGGTCCATAAGGGGCGTACATTGCCGCGCCCGCAATCACCAGCAGGGTGTAAGAGACCCAGAAATGGTTCGCGCCGATGGCCCAGGAACCAATGAAGGCAAAGGCAGCGATCAGCAGCAGCGGCCAGACAAACAGCTTACGGTTCTGCATTTTGTCCGATGCCCATGACGCAATGATCATGGCGATTGTGGCTGCGAGGTAAGGCACGGACGACAGCCAGCCCACTTCCACCATGCCAAGGTTTTCACCGGCATTGCGGAGAATCGATGGCAGCCACAGTACGAAACCGTACACGCCAATGCTCCAGGTGAAATACTGGGCGCAGAGCAGAATCACATTACGCGAGCGGAATGCTTCGCCGTAGTTACGCACCGCTTTCAGGCCTTGCTGTTCTTTATCCAGCTGCGCCTGCAGAGCGGCTTTTTCATCTTCGGAGAGCCATTTCGCCTGCGCAGGTTTATCTTTTACCAGCATCCACCAGCAGAATGCCCAGATAACCGCCGGCACTCCTTCGATAATGAACATTTCGCGCCAGCCGAAGGACTGGATGAGGTAGCCAGAAACCACCGACATCCACAGCACGGTGACCGGGTTACCGAGGATCAGGAAAGTATTGGCTCGTGAGCGCTCGGATTTGGTAAACCAGTTGCTGATATAAATCAGCATCGCGGGCATTACCGCTGCCTCAACGACCCCAAGAATAAAGCGAATGGCTGCCAGCGCTGGAATATTATTCACCACGCCGGTCAGTGAGGCGCAGGCACCCCACAGGATCAGGCAAACGAAAATCAATTTGCGGACGCTGCGACGCTCCGCATAGATAGCGCCGGGGATCTGGAAGAAGAAGTAGCCCAGGAAGAAAAGGGCACCCAGCAACGAAGAGATACCTTTGGTGATCCCCAGGTCTTCGGTGATCCCTGCCGCGGACGCGAAACTGAAGTTGGCACGATCAAGGTACGCCAGGCTGTACGTGATAAACACGATTGGCATGATGTACCACCAGCGTTTTACTGCATTGGTCGAACTGTTCATAGGCTTGCCTCTGTTGTTGAGGTTTGTACCGCCGTTGTATGTAGGGTACACGGTGGTTTGTTTTGTTTCTCCCTGACCTACCTGAGGAGAGGGGGAGGGAAACGGAATTTATTCGTTCAGCTGCGCGCGGGTCGGTAATCCTTCACTGTCGCCCTGCACCTGGATTGCCAGCGAGCCAATTTTATTGCCCCGGGCGACGGCCTGCTGCAGCGGTTTGCCTTCCAGCAGGGCACTAATGACCCCCACGGCAAAACCATCGCCAGCGCCGACGGTATCAACCACGTTATCAACCTTCACGGCCGCGACTGCGCCTTGCTCGCCGTTAGCTGTTTTAAACCAGGCGCCATCGGCGCCGGTTTTCAGCACCACCGCTTTTACCCCTTTGTTGAGGTAAAAATCGGCAATCCCTTCAGGGGTGTTTTTACCGGTCAGGATCATGCCTTCTTTCACACCCGGCAGAACCCAGTCAGCCTGAAACGCCAGACGGTTCAGCTTCTCGACCATTTCCGCTTCGCTTTTCCACAGTACCGGGCGCAGGTTAGGATCGAATGAGATCGTTTTCCCCTGAGCCTTCATGGTGGTTGCGGCATGATCCAGTAATGCATACGAGCTGGCTGAAAGCGCAGCCGCCACGCCGCTCAGATGCAGATGGCGTGCGGAGGCGAAATAGTGGGCGTGGTAATCCTCGACTGAGAGGTGGCTCGCCGCAGAGCCTTTACGGAAATACTCCACAATGGGATCGGTTCCATTTTCGACTTTCGATTTAAGCTGGAAACCGGTCGGGAAGCGTCCATCAAGGGTGACGCCGGAAGCATCAATGCCCTCTTTTTTCAGCGAATCGAGAACGAAATGGCCAAAGCTGTCATCACCCACGCGGCTGACCCAGCCGACGTTCAGACCCAGGCGCGCCAGGCCGGTCGCGACGTTCAGCTCAGCCCCCGCCACGCGTTTGATAAAGTGCTCCACCGTACTCAGGTCGCCCGTTTCGGTGGCGACAAACATCGCCATGGCTTCGCCGATAGTGATCACATCCAGCGTCTTGTGCATGGTTTACTCCTCACGCAGCAGGTTTACGTAATGACGGGTGACGGCGGTTAAATCCGCCCCTTCCAGCGGGAACTCGATACCACGCGGGGCATCGGCGGGCAGCTGGCAAAGCAGATCCAGCCAGCGCGCATCGGCCCGATCCGGCGCCACGGCGCGGAAATTTTCTTTATGCGGCACGGCGGCTTTAACGTGGATATAGCTCACGGCAGAGGCCAGATGGCGCGCGGCTTCTTCCGGGGAGTCGCCCACCCACAGCCAGTTGCCCATGTCGAACGTCAGCGTGACGGGCAGCGCCATGTCCCGGCAGGCGGCTTTGAAGCGCTGCATCGGCGCAAGCTGGCCGCAGTCGGTCTGGTCGTTTTCCACCACCAGGGCCATACCGCTTTCATCGAGCAGGGCACGCAGGGCGTGAAGCGGCTGGGTGTCGCTGAAATGACCCAGTGAGACCTTGAGCCACAGCGCATTCAGGGTACTGGCTTCGCTGAGATAACGGGGAAGGTCAGGGTTGAGGGTGCCATCGGGCATAAACAGGGCCGCAGGGGCGGAGTAACATGCCAGCAGGCCCAGCAGCTCAATGGATTCACCCAGCGCGGGCAGCGCCAGCAGCTCTTCGCTGTTGAACAGCTCGCGGCGGATCTCGACGCCGTCGGCACCCGCGCCCGCAATGACGGGCAGCATTGCCCGTTGACCACCTGCCTGTCGCACCTGTTCCGCGCCATACGCGGCGGTGACCACCATGATTTTTCTGCCCATCGTCGGACTCCATCGCAATACATCAATACTATTACGCTAGATGGAACCGGTTCCAAAGAAAAGGTCAGGATGTTGAATTTATGATCGGTATCACAAGGGAAAATTAACGGGCGGTGGAGCCGCGGACAATCAACTCGCCGGAAAATACCTGCTCGCGAACGGCATCGCTGGTGCCTTCAATACGACGAACCACTTGTTCAACAGCGGCATAGCCAATCTGCCAGGTGGGTTGTTTGAGGGTCGTGATCCCGACGCCAGCCAGTTCTGCCCACTCGAGTTCGTCGAACCCCAGCAGACCGATATCGCTTCCCCAGTGCAGGCCAATGCGCTTAAGCGAGCGGGCGACCTGCAGGGTCAGCGCCCCGTTGGCAGAGATAACGGCTTTACGCATTCCGCGATGGCGGGTGTGGAACTGCCGCAGGGTATTGTCGAGCTGATCGGCTTCGTGGAGGGGCGTTTCGGCATTCTCGGCAATCACGCCGGGGTAACGCTCCAGCGTGGCACGAAACGCGCTCAGTCGCTCACGACGGGTGTTGATCATGCCCAGAGGTTCGCTCAGAAACAGGATGGCTTCAAAGCCCTGTTCAATCAGATGCTCAGTGGCGGTTGTCGCAGCCTGAGTGTTATCCAGCCCGACGACATCGCAGGCGAATTCCGGGATTTTGCGGTCGATAAGAACCATCGGCAGGGAGGATTGCTGAAGGCGGTTTAAGCCCTCTTCACGCATGCCCACGGCATTCACCACAATTCCTTCGACCTGGTAGCTGCGCAGCAGATCCAGGTAATGCAGCTCCTGATCGACTTCGTTGTTGGTATTACAGACCAGCGGCGTAAAGCCCTTTTCGCGACAGGCGGCTTCAATTCCGCTCAATACGTTAACGGAGTAGGGATTGGTGATATCGGCGATGATAAGCCCGATAAGACGGGTACGACCCCGTTTGAGCCCGCGCGCCATAAGGCTCGGGCGGTAGTCGAGATCGGCAATGGCCTGTTCAATACGAGCGAGCAGCGCATCGGACAGCAGGTGTTTCTCGCCGTTGAGGTAGCGTGAAATGCTGGTTTTACCGGTGTTTGCGGCTTTCGCCACGTCGCTGATTGTGGCCCGTGTTGGTTTGCTCATCGCTGAATTCCCTGAAGTGAGTGAGAACACCTTAGCGGGAAAATTAGCGATGGCAAGCGGTTCATGCCGACGTGGCGGCATGACGCCCTATCCCCCTCTCCCCCTGGAAGAGGGGGCAGCCCTTACTGAATTGGGCTTAAGGTAATCTCAACGCGACGGTTCTGCGCTTTGCCTTCCGCCGTGCTGTTGCTGGCGATAGGGTTTGCAGGGCCCATGCCGCTGGTGCGGATGCGGTTTGCTGCAACGCCCTGCGTGATCAGCGAGCTGGCCACAGAATCGGCACGCTGCTGAGACAGGCGCATATTCAGATCCTGGCTGCCGGTGCTGTCGGTATAACCGATCACATTCACCGCGGTCTTGTTGTACTCTTTCAGCACCATTGCCACGCCGGTCAGGGTATTCGCCCCTGCAGGTTTCAGCGTTGCGCTGCTGCTGTCGAAGGTGACGTTGTTTGGCATATTCAGGATGATGTTATCGCCGCTGCGCGTCACGCTCACGCCGGTGCCTTTCATTTTGTCGCGCAGTTTTGCTTCCTGCACATCCATGTAATAACCCACGCCGCCGCCCAGGGCTGCACCTGCCGCTGCGCCAATTAACGCGCCTTTGCCGCGGTCTTTCTTGGAGGAGGAGAGTGCGCCCACACCAGCCCCTACCAGCGAGCCGAGACCCGCGCCGATGCCGGATTTACCTGCTTCGCTTTCACCGGTGTAAGGGTTTGTTGTGCAGCCAGAAACAGCCAGTGCACCGCTCACCAGAGCGGCAATAACGAATACGCGTTTTTTCATCTTATTTCCTTAATCCTTTTTATTCTTTGCCACGACGCGCGTGGCAGTTGATTATGACGTCCAGATACGGAGAAAATTCCGGGTATAACTCTGAAATTTGTGACAAACCATAAACTGCCTCACTAAGAAGGCCGTAAAACCTGCACGCAACCAGGAGCGCACGCTTGAGCACCTCAACAAAAACGATTCTGACCGCCGCCCACTGGGGGCCGATGCTGGTCGAAACCGATGGCGAAAATGTTCTGTCGTCTCGCGGGGCATTGCCAACACAACATCCCAACTCTTTACAGACCGTCGTTCGCGATCAGGTGCACAGCAAAACGCGCGTGCGCTGGCCGATGGTGCGTAAAGGATTTCTGGCGTCGCCAGACAAGCCGCAGGGTATTCGTGGTCAGGATGAGTTTGTCCGGGTGAGCTGGGATGACGCGCTGGCGCTGATCCATGCGCAGCACAAACGTATTCGCGACACGTATGGCCCGTCGTCCATTTTTGCCGGATCTTACGGCTGGCGTTCAAATGGCGTGCTGCATAAGGCTTCGACGTTACTGCAGCGCTATATGAGTCTGGCCGGGGGGTATACCGGCCATCTTGGTGATTACTCCACCGGCGCAGCGCAGGCGATCATGCCCTACGTGGTGGGCGGTAACGAAGTGTATCAGCAGCAGACCAGCTGGCCGCTGGTGCTGGAGCACACCGATGTGGTGGTGCTGTGGAGCGCCAACCCGCTCAACACCCTGAAAATCGCGTGGAATGCCAGTGACGAGCAGGGGATCCCGTATTTCGATGCGTTGCGTAAAAGCGGCAAACGCATCATCTGCATTGACCCGATGCGCTCGGAAACCATGGACTTCTTCGGCGACAGCGCCGAGTGGATTGCCCCGCATATGGGCACCGACGTGGCGATGATGCTGGGCATTGCCCATACGCTGGTGGAGAACGGCTGGCACGATACCGGGTTCCTCGCACGCTGTACCACCGGTTTTGACAACTTCGCCGACTATCTGACGGGCATTACAGACGGTATGGCCAAAACGGCAGAGTGGGCGGCAGAGATTTGTGGGGTTCCTGCGGCCAAACTGCGTGAACTGGCGGCGTTATTCCACCAAAACACCACGATGTTAATGTCCGGATGGGGGATGCAGCGCCAGCAGTTCGGTGAGCAGAAACACTGGATGCTCGTGACGCTGGCCGCCATGCTAGGGCAGATTGGTACGCCGGGCGGTGGGTTTGGTCTCTCTTATCACTTCGCCAATGGCGGCAACCCGACCCGCAAAGCGGCAGTGCTGGCTTCTCTGCAGGGCTCGATTCAGGGCGGTGTAGATGCCGTGGATAAAATCCCGGTGGCGCGCATTGTTGAAGCCCTGGAAAACCCGGGCGGGTTTTATCAGCACAACGGTCTGGATCGCCACTTCCCGGATATCCGGTTTGTCTGGTGGGCCGGCGGCGCGAACTTTACTCATCACCAGGACACGAATCGCCTGATCCGCGCCTGGCAGAAGCCAGAACTGGTGGTTATCTCAGAATGCTTCTGGACCGCCTCAGCCAAACATGCCGATATTGTGCTGCCGGCGACCACCTCGTTTGAGCGTAACGACCTCACCATGACCGGTGACTACAGCAATCAGCATATGGTACCGATGAAGCGCGTCGTGGCGCCGCGTGATGAGGCGCGTGATGATTTTGAGGTGTTTGCTGAGCTGAGCGAGTTGTGGGAAACGGGGGGGCGCGAGCGTTTTACCGAGGGCAAAACGGATTTGCAGTGGCTGGAGACGTTCTACCAGATTGCAGGTCAGCGCGGGGCCCAGCAGGGCGTGACGCTGCCGCCATTTGCGCAGTTCTGGGAAGCGAACCAGATTATTGAGATGCCGGAGAGCGAACAGAATGCGCAGTTTGTTCGCTTCGCCGATTTCCGCAGCGACCCGGAGAACCATCCGCTGAAAACCGAGAGCGGGAAGATTGTGATCTACAGCGAGCGTATCGCCCAATTTAAGTATGCCGACTGTCCGGCGCATCCAACGTGGCTTGAGCCGGACGAGTGGCACGGTAATGCCCAGCCGGAACAGTTGCAGGTGTTATCGGCCCATCCTGCCCATCGCCTGCACAGCCAGCTTAACTATTCATCACTGCGCGAGCGGTATGCGGTTGCCGGACGGGAGCCCGTGACCCTGAACAGCGCAGATGCACACGCGCGTGGGATCGTTGACGGTGACGTGGTTCGCGTCTGGAATCAGCGTGGCCAGGTGCTGGCAGGGGCGGTAGTGAGCGACGGGATTAAACCTGGCGTTATCTGCATTCACCAGGGGGCATGGCCAGACCTGGAGCCGAGCGAAGGCGGTATTTGTAAAAACGGTGCAGTAAACGTTCTGACCAAAGATCTCCCCAGCTCGAAGCTGGGGAATGGCTGCGCGGGGAACACGGCGCTGGCCTGGGTCGAGAAATATCAGGGACCCGAGCTTACGCTCACGGCGTTTGATCCGCCTGCCAGCTCATGATCCACGTTGGGTGCTGAGTGTCATCCTGCCAGGCGCTGTCTTCAATGCGAAAACCCTGTGCATGATAGAAATTCACCGCCCGGACATTTTTCTGGTAGACCTCCAGGCTTAAATACGGGAAGCGCTGTTGAACATGGTTCAGCAGCGCACGCCCAATCCCCCGACCAATAAAGTCAGTTGAGACAAACAGCGCGCCCACAAACTGGGACTGCATGACGCTGATAAAGCCGCGCAGCATTCCATCCTCTTCCCATACCCAGGTTTCGGCGGCGGGCAGGTAAACATCCCGCACCATACCTTCGTTCTCTTTCCAGTAGCTCGCGCTGATAAACGGGTGCGCCTCCGTGGTGCTTTCAAGCCACAGACTCAGGAGTGGCCCGGCATTATCACTTTCCCATTTGCGGATCATGGTGCCTCCCTGGATGACAGACGCAGCCGGTAACGTGGTCGTTGACCAGGCCACAGGCCTGCATAAAGGCGTAACAGATGGTGGAGCCGACAAATTTAAAGCCGCGTTTTTTCAGCGCTTTAGAGAGCGCATCTGACGCCGGGGTGGAGGCCGGGATTTCCGCGAGCGTGGCGGCCTGGGTAATTTGCGGCGTATTGTTCACAAACGTCCAGACAAATTCTGAGAACGGTTCTCCGTTTTGCTCCATCGCCAGATAAGCGCGCGCGTTACCAATGATGGCCTGGATCTTACCGCGATGGCGGATGATGCCTGCATCCTGGACCAGCCGTTCCACATCGTCCTCGGTCATGGCAGCGACGGCGACCGGATCGAACTGATGGAAGGCATTACGATAGTTTTCCCGTTTCTTAAGCACCGTAATCCATGACAAGCCCGCCTGTTGACCTTCCAGGCAGATCATCTCAAAAAGCTTTTTCCCTTCTGTCTCCGGTACGCCCCATTCCCGATCGTGATAGTCGATATAAAGCTGATCCTGGCTTACCCAACCGCAACGCTGCATCGGTTATCTCCCTTAATGAAACGGTTATCGCAAAATTTTCATTCTGTCAGGCTTGACGTGTCTACTATAAAGACAATAGTTAATACAGGGCCATATGCCCGCAAAACTCTTCCTAAACAATGACAAATATCGCCGAATTCGGCTCTCTCTGGAGTCGCTTTGATGATGATAAAAAAAATCAGTGGTCGCCATGCTGTTTCTGGCCTGGCGGGGATTTCAGCCTGTCTGTTTTTTTGTAATACAGCATTTGCCTGGCAACAGGAATATATCGTTTCAGACGCCCAAAGTAATACGGCGGAACGCTATACATGGGATGCGGATCACCAACCGCGTTATGAGGATATTCTCGCCGAGCGGATTCAGTCATCACAAAATGCCCCCGGGCTTGCCCTGAGTTTACCGTCGGGTTCCACACCGGCAGGGGCCATGAGCGTGGGCTGGAACATTCCGGTGTCAGGGCGTATCACGACCGGGCCGGTGATGGCGTGGCGTTATGACGGCACGGCACCGATGATGATCAACGAATTTGGTGACAGCGCGACGACGCAGGGGCTTACCGACCCACTCTGGCATGCCAGCGTCAGCACGCTCGGCTGGCGCGTGGATACACAGTACGGCGAGCTTCGCCCGTGGGCGCAGATAAGCTATAACCAGCAGTTTGGTGAAAACCAGTGGAAATCCCAGTTTGGGATGCCACAGACACCTGCACCGACACAAAGCGGCAACTGGATGGATGTAACCGTCGGAACGGATATTCCGTTTAACACGCATATGGCGGCCTATGCGTCGCTGGCACAAGGGGAATACACCACCACCGGTGAGGAGTTTATGTACACCCTGGGCGTGAGCGCTAATTTTTAAGGTTGTTACTTTTTTAAACGTGCCGATAACATCCTGAATACAATAGCCGTGGGGGTTGTAGCGATAGCAGTCACTAACACGCTGTCGCTTCATTCCCCGGCAAGGTCATTCATTCCCGATTTATGGCATTTCATTCCATTCCTCCTGCATTTCATGCCGTTTTACCCCAGGCATATTAAGGTTTTGTTTATCGTTGTCCTCAGCGAATTCCCTTACTTTCTCTTGCAGGACAACTGCCATGAACACATCAACTTACAACCGTACGCGCTGGCTAACGCTTTTTGGCACCATCGTGACCCAGTTTGCGCTGGGATCGGTCTATACCTGGAGCCTGTTTAACAGTGCGCTTTCCGATAAGCTTGGTGCACCGGTCAGCCAGGTGGCGTTCTCCTTCGGTTTGCTGAGCCTCGGGCTGGCGCTTTCATCTTCCGTCGCGGGAAAATTGCAGGAGCGATTCGGCGTGAAGCGGGTGACGATGGCATCCGGTATTTTGTTGGGCGTGGGCTTTTTCCTGACGGCGCATTCCAGCAACCTGATGATGCTGTGGCTGAGCGCCGGGGTACTGGTGGGACTTGCCGACGGTGCAGGTTATCTGCTGACCCTGTCAAACTGTGTGAAGTGGTTCCCGGAACGTAAAGGTTTAATCTCTGCGTTTGCCATCGGGTCCTATGGCCTGGGGAGCCTCGGTTTTAAATTTATCGATTCCCACCTGCTTGCTTCCGTGGGGCTCGAAAAAACGTTCATGATCTGGGGCGCTATCGTTCTGGTCATGATCCTGTTCGGCGCCACGCTGATGAAAGATGCGCCGCAGCAGGAGGTGAAAACCGTTAACGGTGTGGTGGAGAATGATTTCACCCTCGCGCAGTCTATGCGTCAACCACAGTACTGGATGCTGGCGGTCATGTTCCTGACAGCCTGCATGAGCGGTCTGTATGTGATTGGGGTGGCGAAAGATATTGCTCAGGGAATGGTGAAACTGGATGCGGCAACAGCGGCGAATGCGGTCACCGTCATCTCTATTGCCAACCTCTCTGGCCGTCTGGTGCTTGGGATTCTGTCTGACAAAATTGCCCGTATCCGCGTGATTACCATCGGGCAGGTTGTCTCGCTGGTGGGGATGGCGGCGCTGTTGTTTGCCCCACTGAACGAAGCCACGTTCTTCGCCGCAATTGCCTGTGTGGCCTTTAATTTCGGCGGTACGATTACCGTCTTCCCGTCGCTGGTCAGTGAGTTCTTCGGCCTGAACAATCTGGCGAAAAACTATGGTGTTATCTATCTGGGCTTTGGCATCGGCAGTATCTGCGGCTCGTTAATCGCCTCGCTGTTCGGTGGGTTCTATGTGACCTTCTGCGTAATATTTGCTTTGCTGATAATCTCGCTGGCCTTGTCGACCACCATTCGCCAGCCGCAGCGTGAAGTCTTTAACGAAGCGCATGCCTGACGACAACAAAAAAAGGCCGGTTATCCGGCCTTTTTATTATCTTAAAAACTGAGACTTAGATGAAAACGTCGGTTTCAGGATTTGCTTTTTTGTAAATAACTGCACCGATCACATTCTCTGTTGCCACTTTTTCCCATCCCTGTGGTCTACTTACCACGCTTGTAGACGTTTCTGATTAACGATCCCCTGAGCGTATATCTAATCTGCCTACTTTTAATACCGAGTGGGCGGTGGTACCGTCCCTTTTTCCGGGTAGCTTGCATGAAATACATTAAATCGATGGCGCAACAAAAGCTCTGCTTTTTGCTGGCGTTGTACATCGGCCTGTTTATGAATGGCGCAGTTTTTTTCCGTCGGTTTGACGGATACGCGCACGATTTTACCGTCTGGAAAGGAGTTGCAGCGGTTGTCGAATTGGTCGCTGCTGTACTGGTCACCTTCTTTTTATTCCGGGTTCTCACCCTGTTTGGCCGCCGCGTATGGCGAGTACTGGCAACGTTTATTGTGCTGTGCTCCGCTGGTGCCAGTTATTACATGACTTTTATGAACGTTGTCATTGGCTACGGCATTATTGCTTCGGTGATGACGACGGATATAGATCTCTCTAAAGAGGTCGTTGGTCTGCACTTTATTCTCTGGCTGGTGGCAGTCAGTACCTTGCCTCTGCTGCTCATCTGGAGCAACCGCTGCCGGTACACGCTGGTACACCAGATTCGCACGCCGGGGAAACGTTTCAGAAGTGTCGCGATTGTGCTGCTCGCTGGGTTGATGGTCTGGGGGCCGATTCGCCTGCTGGAAGTGAAGCAGAAAAATTATGAGCGTACCTCTGGCGTGGACATGCCAAGCTACGGTGGTGTGGTTGCAAATTCTTATTTGCCGTCAAACTGGATTTCCGCACTGGGGCTGTATGCCTGGGCACAGGTGGACGAATCCTCTGATAACAAATCGTTGTTGAACCCGGCAAAGAAATTTACCTATGACGCGCCAAAAGATATCGATGATACCTATGTCGTCTTTATCATTGGTGAAACGACACGCTGGGATCATATGGGCATTCTGGGTTATGACCGTGATACCACGCCTAAACTGGCTCAGGAGAAAAACCTGGTTGCCTATCGCGGTTACTCCTGTGATACCGCCACCAAGCTCTCCTTACGCTGCATGTTTGTGCGCGAGGGTGGAGCGAGCGATAACCCGCAGCGAACACTGAAAGAGCAAAATGTCTTCTCGGTGCTTCACCAGCTCGGCTTTACTTCCGCTCTGTATGCAATGCAAAGCGAGATGTGGTTCTACAGTAACACCATGGCGCAGAACATTGCCTATCGTGAGCAAATCGGTGCGGAGCCACGTAACCGTGGCAAGTCTGTCGATGATATGTTGCTGATTAATGAGATGAAGCTCTCTCTTAATGGGAATCCTGATGGAAAGCATATGATTATTCTGCATACCAAAGGATCGCACTTTAATTACACCCAACGTTATCCGCGTAGCTTTGCCAGGTGGACGCCGGAATGTATTGGTGTGGATAAAGACTGTACCAAAGACCAGTTGATTAACTCTTTCGATAACTCAGTGTTGTATGTGGATCACTTTATCGATTCGGTGATTGACCAGGTACGCGATAAGAAAGCGATTGTGTTCTATGCAGCGGATCACGGTGAGTCAATTAATGAATTTGAGCACCTGCATGGTACGCCACGTAATATGGCTCCTCCGGAACAGTTCCGCGTGCCCATGATGGTGTGGATGTCGGACAAGTACCTCGAAGACCCGGAGAAAGCGAAGATGTTTGCCCACCTGAAAAAAGAGGCAGACATGAAGGTGCCGCGTCGTCATGTTGAGCTGTACGACACCATTTTGGGTTGCCTGGGTTATACCTCTCCTGACGGCGGTATCAACGAAAATAACAACTGGTGCAAACTCCCTGATAGCAAGGCGAAAGCCGCGCAGTAACGCGTCTGGCGAGAATATCGCCAGTTGAAGGGCTTTTTTAATTTAAGGGATTGACGGGGGCGCACCTCAGCAGTAAGATGCGCTCCGCATTCGGCGAGTAGCGCAGCTTGGTAGCGCAACTGGTTTGGGACCAGTGGGTCGGAGG